>JBBKXO010000120.1:0-4458 GCA_037969525.1 Burkholderiales bacterium
ATGGAAGATTCATGGCCGGCGGCGCGGATGACGATTATCTGGACGGTGGCGATGGCGCGACCACTTTTTACTTCCGCTCCGATGAGGCGGGATGGGACGAGGTGACGGATCAGCATGGAATGACATTGAATGAATTTGCGTTGCGCGCAGGGTTTTCGAGTACTCCCTCCAACCTGGTTTACGGCGGCAAATATCGCATGGGTGGGGAGACCAGCTTTGCGTTTCAAATCGCCTTGGAAGCCCAGGTTGGCGGATCTGCGGCCACATATAAATATTACGATTTTCTGCGATCGGTGATGACGTTTGCCGAGCTTGAACTGAGTGATGGCGGAACTTTGCAATACCCGATTCTTGGCGAATCGACGGGATTTCCACGCGGTGTGCCGGACCCGTTTTTCCGCGGTCCCTACGTCAGTGATGGATACGATACCTGGGTGTACAACTCCATCGCTGACATGATGCGTGATCTGGCCGCTTTGGGGATTTCATACAACCCGGCTGACATACAGCAGATCCCTGGCGTTGCTGATTTGTCCGAATTCACAGCGAATAATTATTCAGCACTACGTCCATATTTCGACTCAGGAATGCTTGATAAAGATGTCTTGAAGCTGGACCGTATTGCCGGCAATAGCGATGAGTTGATAATCGGTTTTGCGCCACCAGATTATGAATTTGACGGCCGCCGCTATTTGCGATTGGTGTGGGGCGAAGACAAAGTCATCGACACCGAACTGCCATCTGCAGCTGATTTGATCGGGTATGGCATTGAAGAGGTGTACTTTGGAAACGAGTATTTTTACATCGGCGATCTGGTTGAATACGCTCAAGAACGGGGATATATCGGCACGCCATTCGACGACATTCTTGAAGGCACTGCCGGTGACGACAAGATCAGCGGGCTGGGAGGTTGGGACTTCATTGATGGTGGCGCCGGCAATGATTGGTTAAGCGGTGGCGCTGGAATCGACGAGTTTTTTTTCCAGGCAGACTCAGGTACAGACACGATTGTGGATCCGGATGCAGAAGACATCATCGTGTTCGGTAATGGTGTCACCCCGGATCAGATCCGGCTGGGGTTAGGTTCACTGCGACTGGGTTATGGCAATGCCGGCGATGCCATACATTTCCAGGGATTTAATCCCAACGATGTCCACGGCAGCATCATGTTTTCCGCATTGCAGTTCTACGATACCGATACGTGGACGCTGCGGGATGAGATGACCTATGAGCAAGTGCTCAGTCTGGGCTTCGATATAGCAGGGACTCCCGGTGATGACGTGCTGACCGGCACCAATATCCACGACCGTTTTGAGGGTGGCGCCGGGAACGACCTGCTGGCTGGCGGGTCTGGCAGCGACACCTATTTCTTCAGCGCCGGTGATGGCGTGGATACTATTGTTGAGTTCACAGAGGCCAACGAGATCAATCGCGTGGTGTTGCGCGATTATCAGGCATCCGACATTAGCGGATTTCGGGATGGCAACTTTGTCGTATTGCGGGCTAACGGCACGCAGGACGAAATCCGCATCCTTTGGAATGAAGGCGGTGGCATCGGTGTGGACCTGGTCGAATTTTCCAATGGGGCAACCTGGGATCGCTCTTATCTCAATCAGCTGCCTGGCGTTGCGGAAAATTCGCCGCCAGTTGTTGCAATTCCGGTCGGAGCAGTGGCGGCAACTGAAGACTCTGCATTCAATTTTGTGTTGCCTGCGGGCACCTTCTTGGATCCGGATGCGGGTGATGTGCTGAGCTATGTAGCGACGTTGTCTGATGGCGGCGCGTTACCTGCGTGGCTGTCGTTTGATGCCGCAACCCGTACTTTTGCCGGTACTCCGGAAAATGACAATGTTGGGAAATTGTCTATCAGAGTTACCGCGACTGACGGCAGCAGCCTGAGTGCTTCAGACACTTTTGAACTGAATGTGCTGAACACCAACGATGCGCCTGTACTTGCAGTGCCGCTGGCGGATGCGATTGCTACCCAAAACTCGGAATTTCAATACACGGTTCCTGCCGGAATTTTTGTCGATGTCGACGCTGGTGACGTATTGACATATTCGGCCACGCGGTCCGATGGCAGCGCGCTGCCGGCGTGGCTGCATTTTGATGCGACTGGAGTCATCCTGGGGGGCACACCAGGCAATAGCGATGTCGGTACCGTCACCTTGCGCCTGACAGCGACTGACCTGGCCGGTGCCGCAGCGAGCACCGAATTTTCCCTGACGGTCACCAATATCAATGATGCTCCGGTGGTCGTGGCGCCGGTCGGTGCGCTCTTCGCAGCAGAGGATGCAGCCTTCAGCTTTACGGTGCCATCAGCAACTTTTACCGACATCGACGCCGGCGACACGCTCAGCTACTCGGCAGCGCTGGAAGGCGGCGGTGCTCTGCCCGCGTGGCTGTCCTTTGACGGCGTCACGCGCAGCTTTGCCGGCATGCCATTGCAGGCTGATGTCGGTGTGTCGTACGTAAGTATTGCCGCTACGGACGCGTCAGGTGCCAGCGCATTTGACACTTTCAGCCTGACCGTAACCAATGTTAACGACGCGCCGCTGCTTGCCCGGCCTGTGCCGCTGCTCAGCATGACCGAAGAAACCGCGTTCTCTTATGCGGTGCCGGCGGACACCTTTTTTGATGAAGACACGAACGATGTGCTGAGCTTGAGCCTGGCACAGGCCGACGGCAGTGCACTGCCGTCATGGCTTACTTTTAATCCGGCAACCGGCGGGTTAAATGCGTTGGCACCTGAAGGTGCTGCGGGGAATTACACCCTGCGGCTGACAGCTACTGATGTCGCGGGTGCGCAGGCCGCCACCGATGTGGCATTGCAGGTTCGTCGAGTCGGCCTTGATTTGACGGGCACTGCCGCATCGGAAACGCTTTCCGGATCCGAATATCGTGATGTCATCGACGGCGCTGGTGGTAACGACATCCTGTTTGGGTTGGGAGGCAACGATAGGTTGCTGGGTGGTGAGGGTAAAGACCGGCTCTACGGTGGCACGGGTGATGATCGACTGGATGGTGGCGCAGGCGATGATTATCTCGAAGGCGGGACCGGGTCCGACACTTATCTTTTCGGGCGCGGCAGCGGCAAAGACGTAATTGCTGATCGCGGTGCTGCGGGACAGATTGACGTGATTCAATTGGGAGCGGGTATTTCGCTGAATCAGTTGAAATTTGACAGTGATGACGGTGATCTGACGATACGAATCGCCAAAACCACTGATCGGCTGACGATACGTGACTGGCGTTCCAGCAGCGATGGAGTCGAGGAATTGCGCTTGGCCGATGGCCAGACGTTCAGCCTGCGCGCACTAGTGGCGGGCGCCGACGATGATCACGGTGACCGCGACGACGATCATGATGATGATGAGCGTTCGTCTTCCGGTGGCGGCGATGACTCGAAACGGAAATCAGGGAAAAAGTTGCCGGAATACGCGCTGTCGGGTGACGGCGGCTCCGGATATCACAATGCAGAATCTTCGAATTCAGCTTCGTCTTCCGGGGCAGTTACCGGGAAGCACAAGGAACCAGTTGAAAAGAATAAGGGCGTGGGTGGCGGGAAATCACTGGATATGCAATCCATCATCGACGCTTTGGATCGATTCACCACGGATGCCGCGCAAGCGCATGGCGATCGTGACATTAATTACGGGGCGCAACGAAAATCGGGTAGCGGGGGCGCTGTTGCCGTGGCGGGCACTCCGGGACTGACGCAGTGGACGCTATCCAATGCCCTCACTCAGTATCATCTGAGTGGCAGCAAGGACGGCGCCGGTGAGATTGATCACTGGTTCGCGCGCAATGGTGGGCAGGGGCTGATGATGATGCCTCCCCAATATGGAATCGGTGCCGGTGCCATCGGCGCTGAGGCGCACTCACTGCAGAGGTTTACCGGGCTGCAGGACGGTATGACGGTGTTGCGCTGAAAGCCTTCATGCCAAACTTGCGTTCGACAGGCTCCAACGGAATTTCGCCCGCTGATTTTGCAGCGCCTCTACTGCGCATTCAGCAAAATCCGCCATCGCCATTTGCCGGCTGGCTGCTGAAAGTGCTGCTGGTCTTTTTTGGCTGTCTGTTGGCATGGGCGGCATTCAGCCGGCTGGACATTGTGGCGGTCGCCATAGGCAAACTGGTGCCGCAATCCTATCTGCGCATTGTGCAGCCGCTGGAGCAGGGCATCGTCAAGGAAATTCTGGTGCGCGAAGGCGAGCAGGTTCGAGAGGGGCAGGTGCTGATGCGCATGGACCCCCGCATGACTGATGCGGATCGCCGTGTCGTCGACAATGAGCTCAAGCTCAAGCGCCTGCAGGTAAGGCGCATAGACGCGGAGATGAAGGGGGCGTCAATTACCCATACTCCTGCTGATGACGCCGGTCTGCTCGCGCAAGTCGAGGCGCAGCAAGGTGCCCGGCGGCAAGCGTATCAGGATGCGGTGGGCGCGGAGAAAGCCAC
>JBBKXO010000121.1:0-9833 GCA_037969525.1 Burkholderiales bacterium
AGCTGCGGGATAAATTACTGTGGCAATCATCACGAGGAGAACATCAATGAAAAAAATAATTATTGGCATTTTGGTATTCGGCTTTTACACGGTGTCATTTGCGCAGAACTGGCCCGAGCGGCCGATCCGCGTGTTGGTAGGGTTTGCACCGGGCGGCACTTCAGACCTGTCGGCGCGCCTGCCGGCGGATCTTGTATCGAAAGAACTCGGCCAGACCGTTATTGTTGAAAACCGGCCGGGCGGATCGGGCAGCATCGCCATCGAGGCGCTGATACGCAGTGCGCCCGACGGTTACACCCTCGTCTCCGGATCCGATTCGTCGTTCTACCAGCCGGTTCTCAATCCGAAGCTGCCTTACCGCGCGGACATAGACCTGATGCCGATCACCATACTCGTCAACCAGCCGATCATCATTGCCGTGCATCCTGCGCCCGGCTGGAAATCAATCGCGGACATGCTCAAGGCGGCCAAGGCGCAGCCCGGCGAAGTGCCTTATGCGATTTCATCGCCGACGGGCACGCAGGCACTGGCAGGGCTGCTGTTTTTTCAGTTGGCCAAGGCAAAGCTGACCCCGGTGCCCTACAAGGGTGGCGGGCAGGCGATAGTCGCCCTGATCAGCGGTGAGGTGCCGATTGCCGTGCTCGGCTCGGGTCCGATAGTGCCGCAGGCCAAGGCCGGCCGCATCAGGATGCTGGCGGTGACGTCCGGAAAACGCTCCAAAGCGTTGCCCGAGGTGCCCACGCTTGCGGAGTTGGGTTACCCCGATATCGATATCGTCCAGTGGTTCGGCATCATGGGCAAAGCGGGCACGCCACCTGAGATCATCAATCGCCTGTCCGTCGCCTACAACAAGGCGCTCACCGATCCGACCATCGAAAAGCGCCTGTTCAATGTCGCTGCGGAAACGGCCGGTGGTACGACCGAGGAAATGGCGGCGCGCATGAAAGTGGAAATGGCCGTGTGGGCAAAGGCGGCGAAAGAAGCGGGGATGGGGAGGAAGTAATAGTTTCCGGGATACGCGGTCGGCTGGTGCTGTGCGCCAGTCAGATCGCGGATTGAAGTGACGCCGCAGACGCGTTATACCGGAGGCCTCTGTACAGCTTTAAAGTGAGGTTTCGTTCATGCAACGCCTAGTATGGTGGTTGATAGTCATCGCGGGCCTTGGGGTCTTCGGTCTGATAGTCTGGAATGCCACGCGCGCGCCGGAATCACCGGTGGTCGTGCAACCCGCGACGCGGGTGGAACCGCCGCCCCCTCCGCCGCCACCGGCAGTACCGGAAATCCGCCATCCGGTGCCCGGCATGACGCCGGTGAAACCGCTGCCGGCGCTGGATACCAGCGACAGCACCATGAAAAACGAGCTGTCTGCATTGTCCGGCGATGCGAGTCTCATCGAAGTGCTGGTGCTCCAGGATTTCGTGCGCCGGGTGGTCGCCACCATCGACAACCTGACAGGAAGCCGCATCGTATGGCGGGTAATGCCGCTGCAGCGGGTGCCGGGTGCCTTTGTCTTCAATGGCAACAATCAACACGCTACCATCGCCGCGGACAATGCGGCGCGCTACACAAAATATGTGCGGCTGCTGGAAGCCATCGCCAGCGACAAACTGGCGGCGTTGTATTTTCATTACTTCCCGTTGTTCCAGCAGGCCTATCGCGACCTTGGTTATCCCAAGGGCCACTTCAACGACCGGCTGGTCGTGGTTATAGATCATTTGCTGACCGCTCCGGAACTGCAAGAGCCAATTGCACTGGTGCGGCCCAAAGTGTTTTATCTGTACGCCGACCCTGAACTGGAAGCCAAGTCAGCAGGGCAGAAAATCCTGATGCGTATGGGGGCTGAAAACGCGGGGCGGGTCAAGGCCAAGTTGCGGGAAATTCGTGCTGCGATCGCCAGTCAGGCTGTGCCACAGGTCCAGACCAAGTAAGATGCACTTCGTTCGTCGTATCCACGTATCTGCATGGAGTACTGCATCAATGACAACTAACGGGCCGCCCAAGCCGTTTTCGATGATCCGGGAGTTTCACCTCGCAGACTGGTTCACCCTGGCGAATGCCGTCTGCGGCGTTGGCGCTCTGTTTTCCATCATGACCTATCTCGAAAACGGCGACGTGAGGCATGTCTATTTTGCGTGTGCACTGGTGTTCGCGGCCTTGATATTCGACGTGCTGGACGGACGCATCGCCAGATGGCGGCAGAAGACATCGGCGATGGGGCGGGAACTCGACTCGCTCGCCGACGTGATTTCCTTCGGCGTGGCGCCCGCGATCATTGCCTACGGCTGCGGCATGCAGGGGATGTACGACCGCATCGTCCTGGCTTATTTCGTCGCCTGCGGCGTTTCGCGCCTGGCCCGTTACAACGTCACGGCAGAATCGATGTCCGAAGGCACAGGCAAAGTACAGTATTTTGAGGGCACGCCGATACCGACATCGATCGTGCTCGTCCTGCTGATGGCGGTGGCGGCATGGACCGGTGCTGTGCGTGAGCACCTGTGGTTCGGCGAAATAGATCTCGCCGGTTTCAAATTACATCCGCTGGTGCTGGTGTTTGCACTCTCGGGCTCACTGATGATCAGCCGCCTGCGCATTCCCAAGCTGTAAGGGGCGGCAGGGCACTGCGTACACCAGGGCTTACAGCCGTACTGCGTATCCGTTAGCGATGGGCAGTATCACCGCCTCATACGATGCAATAGTCTTGACCATTCCATTGGTGGTGATTGGGTCGGGGGCTATACGCACCACTGCATCGGCAAAGGCATCCGTATCCGCCAGCATTGAATTGATTTTCGGCAAATTCAGCCCCGGCGCGTATAACGCGAAAATTGGGCGCGCATGCTGCATAGCTGCTCTTCAAGTTCGTTGATCCGCTCCAGCAGAGAAACCGTCAGCGCCACGCCGTGGGGTTCGAGCTCAAAGTGCATTCGCAGACGGCAAGCCATGCGGACGGTCAGCAAACACTTGCCATTGAATGTCCATGGCGACGCCTCGGGGTCTATGGGGGTGACGGCGCCGTACTCCACTAGTTCCTGAAGTTCGGCTTCGGATGCTCCCGACATCTCTGCAAGCTCTGCCAGTGAAAATACCTGGCTCTCGGTCAGCCAGACGGCTTGGGTATGATCAGATTGCACGATTCATCTCCTCTTGAAGGGGTGCGCGCGGATTAAACGTTGAGCTTGCCGCGATTTTTTCAAACAATTCGCGCTCCGCTGCAGTTGCCGCGGCGGGCACCACAATTTGCACAATGGCGAATAAATCGCCTGCCTTGCCATGGGGTTTGGGCAGGCCCCGCTCCGATAGTCGCAGTTGTTGTCCGGCCTGCGTATTCGGCGGCACTTTCAGGCGCACCGCTCCGCCCAACGTCGGTACTTCTACGGATGCGCCCAATACAGCTTCCCATGGCGCCAGCCGCAGATCGCAATACAGGTCATGCCCGTCTGTCCGGAACAGCGGATGCGGAGCCAGTGAGATATTCAGATACAGATCGCCATCGCGGCCGCCATTCAAGCCTTTGCCACCCTTGCCGGGCAGGCGCAATCGCTGGCCATCGCTGGCCCCTTTGGGAATGTTGACCTTGATCGTGCGGGGCTCGCGACGCAGGAATCCCCGGGCGTCAGGTTCCGTAACCACCAGATTCAATTCGACTTGGGTTCCGCGATACGCGTCTTCCAGGGAAATCCGCGTCGTGACATCGTAGTCCTGGCCGGGCATTTTAATTGGTGCGCCACCGGGTCCGGCCCGCTGCCGCCCGCGCGACAATCCGGCAAAGAGATCGGCCAGGTCCGCTTCATCAAATGAATGTTGCGGGTCGCCATATTGTTGTCCCCAATCCGGGGGCGGGCGGAAGTCCTCACCGGCCTGATGACTTCCCAGTTGGTCATAGGCGGCGCGTTTTTCAGGATTTTTGAGGGTTTCGTAAGCTTCGGCGAGTTCCTTGAATTTTTCCTCGCCCTGGGGATCCTTGGACACGTCCGGATGATATTTGTGGGCGAGTTTGCGGTAGGCCTTTTTGATGGCATCGGCATTGGCGTTCCGGTCAACCCCGAGAATCTTGTAGTAGTCCTTGTATTTCATCGATGGTTCTCTGTGTGAATGTCAAGTATCAATCGGCAACAATTCAGGCCGTAAATGTTCATGTGTGTCATTCACAAACAGTTTACACGCATCGCTACGGTCGTCGCTGTGCGCCACCGGACAGTTCCGTCAGCGTTGGGAGACATACGTTTTAATCGACTATCATGGGATGCTGATGCCACTGCATGCGCCCCGATTGTCGGAGCGTGATTCATCGTCGTCATCCGGGCAATAAATTACCCATGCTCAATATCGCCGCGATCTGTCTGGTTATAACCGCACTGCTGGCTTACCTCAACCATCGCTTTATCGGCATGCCGACCACCATCGGCGTGATGGCAGCAGCGCTGGTATTCTCTCTGGCGCTGGTCGGTCTGGATGCGCTGGGACTGGACTACGGTTTGCGCCAGTATGAAGAGTCACTGCTCCGCTCGATCGACTTTACCGATGTCCTCATGCAGGGCATGCTGTCACTGCTGCTGTTTGCCGGCGCGTTGCACGTTGATCTGAGCGAACTCAAAGCCTTTCGCTTGCCGGTGGCTGCATTGGCCGTTTTCGGCACGTTGCTGTCGACTGTTGTGGTGGCCTATGGCATGTGGTTTGCGCTGCCACTGGCGGGCCTGCAACTCCCGTTCATGTATTGTCTGTTGTTCGGCGCGCTGATCTCGCCCACCGATCCGATTGCGGTGATGGGGATTTTAAAATCCGCCAAGGCGCCGAAAGAACTGGAATTGGTTATCTCCGGAGAATCGTTGTTCAACGATGGCGTGGGCGTGGTGATTTTTTCGCTGCTGCTGGGCATGCTGACCAGCGGGGTCACGCCGACCCTGGGGCAGGGCGTCGAATTGCTGCTGCAGGAAGCGGGGGGCGGCCTGCTGTTCGGACTGGTGCTGGGCTATGTGACTTTCCGCTTGCTCAAGAGCGTGGACAGTTATCAGGTGGAAGTATTGCTGACGCTGGCTGCCGTCACCGGTGGCTATGCCCTGGCCACCAGACTGCACGTGTCGGGACCGCTGGCGATGGTGGTTGCGGGACTGATCATCGGCAACCACGGTCGTGCACTGGCCATGTCCGACACCACGCGCCGGAATCTGGACATGTTCTGGGAATTGATAGACGAGATTCTGAACGCCACGCTGTTTGTGCTGATCGGCATGGAGGTGCTGCTCATCGCCTTTTCGGTCAATGAACTGATTGCGGCGAGCGTGGCTGTCGTAGTGACCCTGTTGGCACGGATGCTGACGGTCGGCATGCCGGTTCGTCTGTTGCGTCAAACCTTCAAATTGCCGAAAGGCTCGTGGAAAGTGCTGACCTGGGGCGGTCTGCGGGGCGGCATTTCTGTAGCGCTGGCGCTGTCATTACCTGCCGGCCCTGAGCGCGATACCGTGCTCGCGCTGACATACGTTGTCGTGGTGTTCTCAATCCTGGTGCAGGGGCTTTCCATCGGCGAGGTCACGCGCAGGGCGGTAATCACCCGCTGAATCAGCGTTGCCGCAATTTTCCGGGAATGGCGCCGCCGCCAATCCTGGAAATTCCTCGGGCGGGATTTGATTCCGGTCATTTCAACTGCCGGCACCTCCATCCGGCTTCAATCTAATCAACAGATTCCGTCCATCCAGTGTTGCGTCGTAGTTCATGCTGTTGCGCAGGATGAGGACCAAACGGACGCGATCACCTGCGGGGATGAAATCGACTGCGCTCAAAGCGCCTTCACCTGCTTCATGGAATCTGCCCAGACTGGTCGCAGTCTGCAAAAAATCGAAGATAATGCGCGCGGGATCCGACAAAATGAAACTGGTGGGTATTGCCGTAAGCGGGGTAACTGTGCGTACCCGAATCAGAATCTGGTCGAATTGCTTGTTCACGACAACAGACTCGATGGTATTTTGCGCGATGGCTGCAGCCTGAGGCGCGGCTGATTCCGCAACCGCTGTTTTCTGTCGGAGCTGCAACTGGGCACGCGCCTCGCGCGCCAGAGTCGCCATGTCAGGCGACTCGTCAGGTGCCGGCGGTGGCGTCACAGCAGCGATCGTCGCGGCTTCGGGCGCAGGGGCTGCGTCCGCTGTCGGTCTTGGCGGAACCGGTAAACGTGCTCGCCACTCACCGGCCAATGCCGCGTCCGGCGCCTCACCCAATTCGCCTTTCTCGTAGATTTCAGCCATGCGGACGATCGCGGGTTGAAATCCGCTTCGCGCAGCGGCACGATAAGCAGAAAGCGCGGCCCTGTTATCCTGCGGTCCGCCCCGACCCGCGGCGTGCATGCGTGCCAGATTAGCCATCGCTTCTGGAAAGCCCAGCAACGACGCCTTGGAGAACATGATGGCCGCCTGCGTGTCATTACGCGGTGTGCCCAGACCTTCCGCGTACATGATGCCCAGGAAATTTAGCGCACGCACATCGTCGCGCTTCGCGGCTTCCTGAAAGGCCATGAATGCGCCGGCAAAGTCGCGTTGCCGGTATGCGGCAACACCTGCAGCGACGTCGGCAATGGCTGAAACCGGCGCCCACGCGAGCATCAGTATCGCAACCCAGGCTGCCGGCCTCATGAATATGGGGAGCATAAGCCGCCATATTAACTGTAAATTCGCCGACAGCGCTCCTGCCCACCGGCCTGAAACGAGGGGTAGTTGTTATGCCTTGCCTTAGGGGCACTGCTGTATGCCCCATAGTCTGGCGCTACCCTCCCGGTCGTAGCGAGAGCGGAGAGAATTTGCTGGTTACGCTGGCGCGTTGCGGATCGCCATCAACACAGTCAGTTTGACTGTGGAGCTACTTAAACTGGCAGCCGAACGCTGTTTCCGCTGCTGATCGACTGTATCACCGCCTCAAACGATGCAATGGTATTGACCATTTCATCGGTGGTGATCGGGTAGGGCGCCGTGCCTGCCACCGCATCGGCAAAGGCATCCATCTCCGCCAGCACCGAATCGATTTTCTGGAAATCCTGCACTTCGGTCTTGCCACCGGACAGTCGGGTGACTACCTGAGTTTCACCCAACGCCTCGACCGAACCTTTGTCGCCGAACACATGCACGCGGAAATAAATCGGTGATGCCCGCACCGCTCCAAGAAAACCGCTGATGCCATTGGCGAATTTGAACAGCACGGATACCGTGTCGCGCGGATCGGCGCCGGTGGTGTGGGAGATGAACTGCGCGGTGATCTGTTCGGCCGGTCCGGCGACATTGGCGAAGGCGTCGAGGATGTGGATGCCGGTGCCGGTCATGCCGGCGCCGGGGGTTTCGGTTTTCAGATCACGCCACGGCGCGAAGAACTTGCTGGAATGTTCGTTGCTGTAGTGGCCTTCGACATGCATGATGCGGCCCAGCGCGCCGCTGGCGACCACACGGCGCAGTTCCACCATCGATGGCCAGAAGCGTTTGTTCTGGCCGACGCCGATCGGTACCTTGGCGGCTTTGGTGGCGACGACGGCGCGCTCGGCATCGGCGCGGGACAGTGACAGCGGTTTTTCGCAGAACACGGCTTTACCGGCCTTGGCGACCTGCACCACCTGATCAGCGTGCAGTGAATGGGGCGTGGCCAGTACCACGGCCTGTACTGCGGGGTCGGCCAGCGCGGCTTCCAGTGTTGCGGAGAGTTTGAAGCCCTTGGCCTTGGCGTATTCCTGCGTGGCGTCGAGTTCCTGGGTGACGCCGTGAACGAAGCGCAGTTTCTTGCTGTGGCCCTGCACGGCGTCGGCAATGTTCTTGCCCCACCAACCGAGACCGACGATTGCGGCGTTGATCATAAATTATTGAATTAAATCAATTAGTTATAGTTAATTTCTCGTGGAAAGCAAAACAGCGCCGCTACTTCGCGACGCTGTTTGTCGGGCAGAGCACAAAGTAATCAACGCGCAGCGACGATCTTCTGGGTTTGCTCGCCCAGTCCCTCTATGCCCAGCTTGACGGTGTCACCGGGTTTCAACCACACCGGATTCGGCTTTACGCCCATGCCGACGCCGGGCGGGGTACCGGTGCAGATGATGTCGCCGGGCAGCAGGGTCATGTAATGACTGCAGTAAGAAACGATTTTCTTTACACCGAAGATCATGGTCTTGGTGTTGCCGTCCTGAAAGCGCTTGCCGTTGACGTCCAGCCACATGTGCAGATTCTGTGGATCGGGGATTTCATCCTTGGTGACCATCCACGGGCCGACCGGGCCGAAAGTGTCGCAGCCCTTGCCCTTGTCCCATTGCGAGGATTGCAGCTGGAAGGCACGCTCGGAGACGTCGTTTGCGACGCAATAGCCGGCGACGTAGTTCAGCGAATCTTCTTCGGATACGTATTGCGCCTTGGTGCCGATGACGATGGTCAGTTCGCATTCCCAGTCGAGCTTGGTCGAATTGCGCGGCTGCACGGTGTCGTCGTCGGGGCCGCACAGGCTGGACAGGGTTTTCATGAATATGATCGGTTCGGTGGGCACCGCCATGCCGGCTTCGGCGGCGTGGTCGGAGTAATTGAGGCCGATGGCCACGTACTTCGAAATGCCGGTGAAGGGGATGCCCATGCGCGGATTGCCGGTGACCAGCGGCAGGGTTTCCGGCTTGATCTTGGCGATGCGCTCGAGCTCGCGCGGCGAGAGCTGGGCGGCGGTGATCTCGGGCACGATTTTCGACAAATCGCGCAGCTTGCCTTCGGCGTCAATGACGCCGGGTTTTTCAGAGCCTTCTTTTCCGTAGCGGCAGAGTTTCATGTTGTGTTCCTGTGCAGTTCAGTTGTGTAGGTAGTGTGCTGCTCGATCAGAGGCCGGCGCGGTTTTTGCCACGCACGGCGGGATTAACGACGTTGACCGGCCACTGGCCGCCCAGCACGCGCGCCACTTCACCCGGCGCTCCGGCCTGCAGGCCTTTCATCGCCTGCTCACTGTACCACGCGGCATGCGGGTTGATGATGACGTTCTCGCGGCCGCGCAGGGCGTGCGGGTCGGGCAGGGGTTCCGGGTCCGTGGTGTCCAGTGCGCAGCCGGATATCTTGCCGGCATCCAGCGCGCGCACCAGCGCGTCAGTGTCGATGACCGGTCCGCGCGAGCAGTTGACCAGCACGGCATTCTTTTTCATTTTGCCGAACGCGTCGTCGTTCATCAGGCCGCGCGTTTTCGGCGTCAGCGGCGGATGCAGCGAGACAAAATCGGATTCCGCGAACAGCTGGTCGAGTTCGACCTTGGTGCCGGGAGTGTCGAACTGGCCCTGCTTGACGAAGGGATCGGCGTACAGCACTTTCATGCCGAAAGCTGCGGCGCGCACCGCGACCTGGCGCGCGATATTGCCGTAACCGACGAGGCCGATAGTGCTGCCGGAAATGCGCTGGATCGGCTTGCCCGGCGGCACTGCCCATTTGCCGGCGCGCACCTGGCGGTCGTAGAAGGTGATCTTGCGCGCGGCGGAGAGCAGCAGCGCCATGGTGTGCTCGGCGACTTCGTCGATGCAATAGGTTGGGTTGTTGGTAACGATGATGCCGGCTTTGGTCGCGGCTTCGAGATCGATGGTGTCCACGCCAATGCCGTAGCGGGCGATGATTTTGCATTCGGGCATTTTCGCCATCACGTCAGCGGTGATCGGCCCGGCGTAGGTGTTGAGCAATGCGACGCAGTCCGCGGCTTCGGCGATGAATTCCTCGGGCTTCTTGGTCTGCAGCGGCACCAGGTTGACGCCGTCACCGAGGATCTTGCGTTCCATGTCCACCGCTTCCCAGACGTAATCGGTGAGTACCACTTTGGTTTTTCCGGCCATGATATGTGCTCCGTTGCGAATATTAAAT
>JBBKXO010000122.1:0-2926 GCA_037969525.1 Burkholderiales bacterium
CAAGATCGACCGCTCGTTCGTCCGCGACATCACTGTAGACCCCGATGACGCAGCTATCGCCAGAACCGTGATCACACTGGCGCACAGCCTCGGGCTCAGGGTTGTGGCCGAAGGCGTGGAAACCGAGGACCAGCTTACTTTCCTTGGCGACAATCACTGTGACGAAGCGCAGGGTTACCTGTTTTCCCGTCCCCTGCAAGCCGATGCCTGCGTCAAATTTCTGACAGATGGATACCTGCTGCATCGGGCACGGACGCCGGACGGAGTTGCGGACAGCACTCCGGCCTTGCTGGTGGTGGATGACGACCGCGATCACCTGGCACTTACGGCACACTTGTTGCGGCGCGATGGGCATCAGGTACTGGGGGCAGTCAGCACGCGTGAGGCCTTTGATCTGCTCGCCACCCACCGTGTGGGCATCGTTGTCTCTGACCAGAACATGCCGGATATGAGTGGCGTGGAGTTCCTGCGACGCGTCAAACTGATGTACCCGGACGCTGTCCGGGTCATGCTGAGTGGCGTTGGCGACTTCGAGACTGCGACGGCAGCAATTAACGAAGGCGAAGTACACAAGTTTTTCGTCAAGGGTCGCGACGAAGAATTGCTCCGCAGCGAAATCAGAAAAGCCTATTGGCGCGAACGGACTGCACCGCCGGGACCCGACGCACCGCACCGCACCCCTACGACCCACAGTTCTACCTAGTATGGCAAAGACCATGCACAACGCTATTGACAGCGGAACACCCTTTTCTGAACAATAGGGCCATATCCTCTCAGAGGGCCGGTTCATGGAACGTCGCGACTTCATCCGGGTCTGTACCGCCTCCGCCGTCGGGCTGGGTGCACAAGGAGTATTTGCTGCCCCGGATGCACAGCCCCGCCAGTATGCGCGCACCCTGCTTGCCGATGGCGCCGGCCGGCCGCTGCGGGCCTCGCGACTGACCGTCGGCGAAAATTACGTCTTCAATTATCCCTTTGCAGGCACGCCGTGTTTTTTGCTCAACCTCGGTAAACCCACCGTACAGAATGTGTCGCTGAAAACCGAGAATGGCGCCGCCTATCAATGGCCCGGCGGCATCGGGCCGCAGCGCGCAATTGTCGGCTACTCCGCCATCTGCTCGCACAAATTGACGTACCCCACAAGACAAATCAGTTTCATCAGTTACCGCGATCAATCGACGGCGTCCAAGATCAGCAAACCCCGCATGATCCATTGCTGCTCGGAACACAGTGAATACGATCCGGCTGCCGGCGCACGCGTGATGGGTGGTCCCGCTCCGCAGCCGCTGTGCGCCATCCTGCTGGAACATGATCCCGCCACTGACACTTTGTCCGCGACTGGCACCCTGGGCGGCGAACTCTTCAATACTTTTTTCAGCAAATATGAACTCCGGCTTACGCTCGAGCACGGCTCGAACACCCACGCCCAGCAGGTCGTCTCCGCAACAACCCGGGTCAGCACCTTGGCCGAGTTCTGCAAACAGCAAGTGCGCTGCTAAAATAGTTCTATAAAATCAAGTACTTGAATAAATTACCTGGATGTGCAGCACTGCGTAAGAGCTAGCCGCCATCGCGCATCGGCACACCGCTGATCCCGACAATCTGACATTCAACAATTTGCGCGTCGCCAAATTCAATTTGGTCGTTGGTTATATTTCAATCAGCAGGAACAAGGTGGTGAACGTAATCATCCAGTAACAACGTCTGATCCCTGCGCTGCCGCGGCAGCGCAGGCAGGCATCCGCCCCGGAATTCCGTTGCATCAACGGTTTCTTAAGTTCTGCATATCTGTCGTCTGTGGTACTGTAGCGGCGCGCACCACGCAGGCCGAGCCAGACGCAGCCATGAAGCCCGCAGCACCTCCTTACCTTTCCCATGCTTGAAGCACACGACATTGAAATCGTCCGCGGCAATCGCCGTTTATTCCATGGTCTCAGCTTCGCGCTGACGCCCGGCACTCTGCTGCTGGTCACCGGCTCGAACGGCAGCGGCAAAACAAGCCTGCTGCGCGCGTTATGCGGATTGCTGACGCCCAACGCCGGCGAAGTACACTGGCGTGGTGAAAACATCCTCAAGTTGCGCGAGGAATACTGGAAGCACCTGGTTTATGTTGGTCACAACAATGCGCTCAAGGGTGAACTCACCGCCAGTGAGAATCTCAGCGCCCTGTGTGCGCTGTCCGGCATTGCGACCCGCTCCGAGCAGCGGCGACTGGCGCTGGCGCACTTCGGACTTGCCGATCGCGAGCACATGCTGGCCAAGGCCCTGTCCCAGGGCCAGCGCCGGCGCACGACCCTCGCGCGCCTGGCGCTGAACGGCGCGCAGCCGTTGTGGATACTCGATGAACCGTTTGCCGCACTCGACAGCGCTGCAGTAAACCAGGCGCAGGACATCATCGGCAGGCATCTCGGTAACGGCGGAATGACGGTGATGACCACACATCAGGAAGTGCGGATTCCGGCACCTGCGGTCGCGGAACTCAATCTCGACCAGAGCGGCGGCAAATGAGCGATCTGCTCCGCGCCCTCATCCGTCGCGATCTTCTGCTGGCCTGGCGACGTCGCTCCGACATTGCCACGGTGGTGTTGTTTTTTGTGATTGTGGTCAGCTTGTTTCCCCTGGGCGTCGGACCGGAACCCAATCTGCTACGCACCATTGCCCCCGGGATCATCTGGGTTGCTGCACTGCTCGCCTGCATGCTGTCGCTGCAGCACATGTTTGCTACCGACTATACCGACGGCGTACTGGATCAGATGCTGCTAGCGGCAGCCCCGCTGGGCATGATCGTGATTGCACGGGCGTTCGCACACTGGCTGGTATCCGGGCTACCCCTGGTAATCTTGTCGCCGCTGCTCGCGATACAATTCGATTTGCCGGCAGAACTTTCACCGGTGCTGACACTCTCACTGTTGCTTGGCACCCCGGT
>JBBKXO010000123.1:0-3834 GCA_037969525.1 Burkholderiales bacterium
TCAGTTCGCGGCTGAAGACTTTCGTGATGCAGGAATCCGGCGGCACACGCAAAACCGTGGAGGCGGGCATCGCCGCATTGAAGGAAATGCTGCCCGAGGTCAACAAGGTCGTGCGCAAGTCGGTGCCGGTCAGCCACTTGATGATGGGGCTGCAGTGCGGCGGCTCCGATGGCTTTTCGTCGATCACTGCGAATCCGGCACTGGGCGCGGCGATGGATCTGCTGGCGCGCCATGGTGGCACATTCATTTTGTCGGAGACGCCGGAAATTTACGGCGTTGAGCATACGCTGACGCGTCGCGCGAAAAACCGCGAAGTCGGCGAGAAACTGATCGAACGCATTCGCTGGTGGAAAGATGTTTACACTGTCGGCCGTGACACCCAGATCAATGGCGTGGTCAGCCCCGGCAACCAGACAGGCGGTCTCGCGAACATTTTCGAGAAATCGCTGGGCTCGTCAATGAAGGGCGGCACCGGGCCGCTGAACGCGGTTTACCGTTATGCCGAACCGGTTACGGAAAAAGGTTTTGTGTTCATGGACACTCCGGGTTTTGATCCGACTTCAGCTACGGGCCAGATCGCCGGCGGCGCCAACATGATCATGTTTACCACCGGTCGCGGCTCGATGTTCGGTGCCAAGCCGGTGCCGTCACTGAAGCTCGCGACCAACACGCCGATGTTCAACCGCCTGAGCGAGGACATGGACATCAACTGTGGCGAGATCCTCGAAGGCACCGCAACCCTGAGCGAAGTGGCGCAGAAAATATTCGACCTGATGCTGCGCACGGCCTCGGGCGAGAAGTCCAAGAGCGAACTGCTCGGTCTGGGCGACCACGAGTATGTGCCCTGGAACATCGGCGTAACCGGTTGAGAATTCCAGGTCTATTCGCTTGAACTTCGCTGCTTTTGCCGCTGTCGGCATTGGTGCCGCACTGGGCGCGTGGTCGCGCTGGGGGCTGGCAGTTGCGCTGAATCACTGGGTGCCGGCGCTGCCGATGGGTACGCTGGTAGCCAACCTGACTGGTGGATTCGTGATCGGGGCCGCACTGGAATTATTCCTGCAGCACGCGACGCTGCCGCCGGAATATCGTTTGTTCGTGATTACCGGATTTCTCGGCAGTCTGACCACGTTTTCAGCTTTTTCGCTGGAGGCAGTCATGCTGCTGGAGGAAAGCCGCTACGGCTGGGCGATGGCGCTGATTGGCAGCCACCTCGCCGGATCGCTGGTGATGACCATCCTCGGCTTGTATGTGGTGCGCGCGCTGAGCGCGTGAGGCCGTCAGGCAGGTGCCGGGGTGCCGTGGATGCCACCGAGTTTCAATATGGCATCGCGCCCGCCGTAGTGCTCGATCATTTTGCGTTGATCCTCCTTGGCGGCACGGTCGGCCGACTCCGGATCAAGCTGCTCGCGCAGCAGACCCCCCAGTTTTTCCAGTGTGTGTGCATGCGCGGCTGATCCCGCGAGGTTGTCGAGTTCTTCGGGGTCGGCATCGAGATCGTAAAGTTCCGGTGCAAGGCCCGCGTAGTGGATGAATTTGTGGCGGCCGCTGCGCAGCATGTAGGCGCCGCTGATGGCGCCGGCGGCGTGATATTGGCTCAGGATCACGCGTTCGGCTTGGTCGGCTTGTCCCGCGATGTACAGTAGCGAGCTGCCCGGCAGGCGGTTGTCTTCGGCATCCGGGGCTGCGCCTGCGGCGTGTAGTACGGTCGGATAGACATCCACGTGTGATACCGGCGTCGTGCAGTGTTTGCCGTGCGGCACGTCCGGTCCGGCGAGGAGCATGGGAACCCCCGCGGATTCCTCGTACATCGTGGATTTTCCCCACAAGCGGCGTGCGCCGAGGTTTTCGCCATGATCGCTGCAATACAGGATGCGCGTGCCGGTTTCCAGTCCGGATGCCGACAGCGCGCCGAGTATGCGACCGAACAGCGCATCAACGAAGGTGCAAAGCCCGAAATACGAGGCAATTGCCACGCGCCGGTCGTGATCGGACTTGAAGCTTCGATCAAATACGAAGGATCGCTCAAACGCCTGCCACCACGGATGGGATTGCGACAGGTCATCGCGCCGCTGCTTGGGCATGGGCATGTGGTCCGGGTCGTAGAGCGCGTAGTACTCGGGTGGTGCGATCAACGGAAAATGCGGGGCGATGAACGATACGAACAGCACCCACGGTTTTTTTTCTCCGGGGGCCTCGGTGTTGATCCAGTGACAGGCTTCGTCGGCGATGCGTTTGTCGTACTGGATATACACGCTGTCACCGGGCCCGATTTCCTCGGCAAATTTTCTGCCCTGTTCGCGCACCGGCGGTGGATCACGCACCAGTCCGTGAGTGTCACCCCGACCCCTGGCGATGTGCATGGGCACGATCTGGCGGTCAAATCCGGCCGGATTGTCGGCATTGCGATAATGCAGTTTGCCGACGGAGACCACCCGGTGTCCCGTCTGTTGCATGCGATGCGCCCAACTGCGCATGGTGCCGTCATACGCGATGGCGTTGTCCCAGCAGCGGGTTTCATGGACATGGCGTCCGGTGGCGATCGAGGCGCGTGCCGGCACGCAAATCGGTGAATTGGAGTAGGCGTTCTTGAACAGCGTGCCTCTGGCCGCAAGTGCGTCGAGGTGAGGCGTTTGGACCAGGGGATTACCGTAACAGCCCAGTGCCTTGCTGGAGTGCTCGTCGTCCATCAGGATCAGCAGATTGGATGGTTGCATTTTGCGCGTGTCCCTGGCGTTGACGGTCGTGATCAGTCCCGGTGATTGAGCAATGCGCGCGCCATGTCCGGCACTTCGCCCGCGGTCAGTCCGATTGGTCCCGCGCCGTTGGCGACACAGTGATCCGCGGCAGCAGCGTGCAGGAACACGCCGCCGGTCAGCGCATGGCGTTCATCCACGCCCTGGGCTAGCAGCGCGGTGATGATGCCGGTCAGTACATCGCCCATGCCGGCACTGGCCATGCCCGGATTGCCGGAGGTGTTGATGGCCCAGTGACCATCGGGCCAGGCGCAGATGCTGCCGGCGCCTTTCAATACGACGCCCGAGTTGGTTGTTTTGGCCAGTCGCAAGGCTGCAGCGACGCGATCCTGCTGTACATCCGCGGTGCTGCAACCGAGCAGGCGTGCGGCTTCGGCCGGGTGAGGTGTCAGGATTGTTGCGGTAACCCGTTGTTTTAATTTATCTTTTATCTCAGCGCTGGTGGATATTAAAGTCAGCGCATCGGCATCCAGCACCAACGGTACGGAGGCTTCCAGCGCCCAATCCAGATATTCAGCTGCATCCGGCGTGTCGCCCAGTCCGGGGCCTATGGCCAGTGCGGTGAGGTGGTCCAGACGCAGTACGCCGTCGGCCGGGCGCAGCATCAGTTCGGGTTGCAGCGGATCGAGCAGCGGCACGTTGTTGGCGAGCAGACCGGTATAAACGCGCCCGGCGCCGCATTTCAGTGCTGCGCGGCCGGCAAGCAAGGCGGCGCCAGTCATTCCGTGCGCGCCGCCGACGATGCCGGCACTGCCGTACGTGCCCTTGTGTGAGTTCTGCGGTCGTGGCGGCAGCAGATGGGTCAGCACGCCACCGGCGATGGTCACGCCATGGGGTGCCGCAGCCACAGCATCAGCCAGGCCGAGATCGGCAACTTGCAAGTTGCCGCAACAATCGGGACCGTCCAGCGTCAGCAGTCCGGGTTTCAACGCGATGAAGGTGATGGTGTGGTCTGCTGCTATCGCGCAGCCCATGATGCGGCCGGTGTCGGCCGCCAGTCCGCTGGGTATATCCAGCGCCAGCACCGGAGCGTCCATTGCATTGATATATTCAACCCATGCTGCTTCCTGGCCGGCCAGAT
>JBBKXO010000124.1:0-3019 GCA_037969525.1 Burkholderiales bacterium
AACTTGTCACGAAAACTGACCTCGCCCTTGCGATACTTTACCGCCTTCGCGCGCAGCATCAGGTGCGGAAAATCCACATTCCATTCATGCGGGGGCACGTAGGGGCACTTGGTCATGTAACACATGTCGCACAGGTAACACTGGTCCACCACTTCCCGGTATTTCTGCTTGGGTATGCCATCGACTTCCAGCGTCGGACTTTCGTCGACGAGATCGAACAACTTGGGAAAGGCCGTACACAGGTTCACGCAACGACGACAGCCGTGACAGATGTCGAATACACGCTCGAGTTCCTGGTTGAGCTTGCCTTCGTCGTAAAAATCCGCAGACTGCCAGTCCAGTGGGTGTCGGGTAGGAGCCTCCAGACTGCCTTCGCGTATGGTCATGTTGCGTAGTCCAAGTTTGCTGTAACGACATACAATGAAACAGAAAGAGGCGCAGTGTGCGCCTCTTTCCGGTTACCAACAGGCGCTAGACTCAGTCAGTGAGTGCGTCCAGGGCCTTCTGGAAGCGGTTGGCATGGGAGCGTTCTGCTTTCGCCAAAGTTTCGAACCAGTCTGCGATTTCACCAAAACCCTCGTCGCGCGCCGACTTGGCCATGCCCGGGTACATATCGGTGTACTCGTGGGTTTCACCAGCAATCGCCGCCTTCAGGTTCTCCCGGGTGCGGCCAATCGGCAGATCAGTGGCAGGATCCCCGCAGGCTTCCATGTACTCGAGGTGCCCATGCGCATGACCAGTCTCGCCTTCGGCCGTGGAACGGAATACGGCGGCCACGTCGTTTTGGCCTTCAACGTCGGCCTTGGCTGCGAAATAGAGGTAGCGGCGATTGGCCTGTGATTCGCCGGCAAATGCTGCTTTGAGGTTTCCGTGAGTCTTTGAATTCTTAAGCTGCATAAAAACTCCTTTAAAATCAATAAATTACAATAACTCTGTGAGTGGATAAGCTCTGCCAGTCAAACAGCGCTGCGCAGCTATTTAGACTAACTCTAATCCATGCAGGGAGTGTAATTGCTAGCGCCAAAAGGAGTCAACTGCTGCCTCCGATCTAACGCCTACATCCATGGCGATATCCACATACGCTAACGACCGATTGTCGCCTCGATGTCGGCAAATGTGCGCGCAACCGCATCCGTGGTAATTGCGATACCCAACTGGCGGGCAATCTGGGTCGCCGAAAATATGCCGCGTACGCGCTGCCCGCCCCTGGCATCCTGGTCGACAACCAGCGTGTGCTGCCGCCCCGCCGCTTTAAGGGTGGCAACAATGTGCCCTACAGTGGAAGCACTGACGTCGCGCATTTCCAGCACCTGCAACGCCGATCGCGGCGTCATGATGTCACGAACCTGAATATCACTGCGGGCCGTGCTGCGCTGCACCGCCGCCTGTACGGGCTTTTCGCCAAGCACATCATTTGCGGTAATCACGCCATGCACTTTCCGGTCCTGATCCACAACCAACAGCAGGCGCACACCGCGCTGGATCATCCGGCGGTGCGCCTCGTCCACGCTGTCCCCCGGCAGAATAATCACTGCAGTTACCCGCGTCAGATCAGTCATGACGTCCACGGCAGGGCTGTCGAATCGCACGCGCTCTGGGACCGGCTGGGTAGGCTGGGCATAACCGGCGTTGTTGTCGAGCGTGATTGACTTGATTGCGGCGTATTCGCGTGACATGAAAGTCTCCTGTAACTTCAATTAGCAGACAGATCAATCGGCCTGGCTCCGGGATCCGGCAATCGCCTGCCCTGCCGCCAGTTCCTACTCGGATTCGGCGGCGTGGGACTCGCTGTCCGCCCTTGAATGCTGCCGCCCCTTGGATTCAGCGCGTCGCGCCAGATACCGGGAAAGTTCATTGAGTGCCTGCTCATATACCGCACGCTTGAACTCAACGACATCCTGAGTAGGCGCCCAGTAATCATGCCAGCGCCAGGCATCGAATTCGGGCTTTTCGGATGCCCGCAGGCAGACATCGCAATCACGCCCCACCAGTCGCAGCAGAAACCAGATCTGCTTCTGGCCACGGTAATTGCCACGCCACTCGCGCCGCAACCAGCGCTCCGGCACCTCGTAACGCAACCAGTCACGGGTACGCCCGAGCACCTGTACATGCTCCGCCCTCAGGCCGACTTCTTCATGCAGCTCGCGATACATTGCAGCCTCGGGCCGCTCGCCGCCCTTGATCCCGCCCTGCGGAAACTGCCAAGAGTGCTCGCGTACCCGCTTACCCCAGAAAACCTCGTTTTTGCAATTGCATAAAACGATTCCAACGTTGGGGCGATAGCCATCTCTGTCGATCATGGACATCCCCGGATCTGTAGATCATATGAATCCGATTTTTTCACAAATCCCCGGGCATTGAAAGCCCGTAACCACGGAGAATTTCAGGGATAGAGATGGTCGGCGTCGCAACGGTTCATCGCGCGGAATCCGTCCACAAAATCCGGGAATTCCATGTCGAAACGCGTTTGGAGTTCTGCGGCACGGCCTGCCAGCTCGGTCCAGCGCAAAGGTCCTGGAGGGTTGCGGAAAGCGAACGCGATAATGTTGCCCGGTTTACGCGCAGGCAGGCATAGCGTACTGTCCGGAAATACGGATTCGATGCGCTTGAGCATGTCGTTAAACTGCCGATCCCCCCCCCATAGGTTGATCACCAGGACTCCGCCGGGAGCGAGCCGTCTACGGCAGTTGGCGTAGAACTCGCGGGTCGCCAGTTCTTCAACATGAGATTCCGCATCGTAGCCGTCCACCATGATCAGGTCCGCGACAGCACCTGACTGCGCCATGTGTACAGCGCCATCGCCCACGGTGATGCGAAATCGCGCGTCATCAGGCGGTACCAGAAAGCACTGCCGGGCAATCGCCACGACTTGCGGATCGATTTCCAGCACACGGATCTGCGCATCGGGCAAATGGTGGTAAACGAATTTCGCCACTGATCCGCCGCCCAATCCCACTATGAGCACCGTAAGTGGTGCCGGATTGAACAACAGACACGCCATCATCGATCGCGTATACGA
>JBBKXO010000125.1:0-7635 GCA_037969525.1 Burkholderiales bacterium
TTTGCGCCATCGAACACCGGCGTCGCAAACGGCACGCCGTTACGCAGGTTGGTTGCGAGTTCAATGATCTCTTCGTCTTTCAAGGAATCCAGATCCACCGGTTTACCATTGGTGTTGTATACCTTGTCGAGGACCTTGCGCACTTCCGAGACCTTGGCGTGTGCAGCCACCATCTCGCCAATGCGTATGCCCAGGCCTTTTGCCGCCCAGCCCAAGTGCGTCTCGAGTATCTGCCCGACGTTCATCCGCGACGGCACGCCCAGTGGGTTCAACACGATGTCCACTGGCGTGCCATCTGCCATGTGCGGCATGTCTTCAATCGGCGTGATCTTGGATATGACGCCCTTGTTGCCGTGACGTCCCGCCATCTTGTCGCCAGGCTGCAGCCGGCGTTTCACCGCCAGGTACACCTTGACCATTTTCTGTACACCAGGCGCCAATTCATCGCCGCTGGTAAGCTTTTTCTTCTTCTCGTCGTAAGCTTTGTCGAACTGCAGCTTGGTCTGCGCAAGACTTTCCTTGATCTGCTCCATCTGCGCAGCAGATTCTTCATTCGCCAGCCGAATATCAAACCAGCTGTGGCGCTCGATTTCGGCCAAAAGGGACTTGGTGATCTTCGAGCCTTTGGCTATCTTCTTCGGCCCGCCGTTGGCGGTTTTTCCGGTCAACAACCGCTCAAGACGCTCGAACGCGTCGTTTTCAACGATGCGTAACTGGTCGCCCAGATCTTTCTTGTAACGCTTCAGTTCATCATCAATGATCTGCTGCGCGCGCTTGTCACGCTCAATGCCTTCACGCGTAAACACCTGCACGTCGATTACCGTTCCCGAAATCCCCGAAGACACGCGCAGGCTGGTGTCCTTGACGTCAGACGCCTTCTCACCAAAAATTGCGCGCAACAGCTTTTCTTCCGGCGTCAGTTGAGTTTCGCCCTTGGGCGTTACCTTGCCGACCAGCACGTCACCCGCCTCGACTTCTGCTCCGATATGGATGATGCCGGACTCGTCGAGGTGTCCCAGCTGCGACTCTGACAAGTTCGAGATGTCGCGGGTAATCTCTTCCGGTCCCAGCTTGGTGTCGCGCGCCACTACCGACAGCTCCTCGATATGAATCGAGGTAAACCGGTCTTCGGCAACAACTCGCTCCGAGATCAGGATCGAGTCTTCGAAGTTGTAGCCATTCCAGGGCATGAACGCCACCAGCATGTTCTGGCCCAGCGCCAACTCGCCCATGTCGGTGGATGCGCCATCGGCCACAACGTCGCCGCGGGCGATATGGTCGCCCACTTTGACCAGCGGCCGCTGGTTGATGTTGGTGTTCTGGTTGGACCGCTGGTATTTAACCAGGTTGTAGATATCCACGCCGACTTCACCTGCGGAGGTTTCATCGTCGTTGACACGCACCACGATACGGCCGGCGTCCACGTAATCCACGATACCGCCGCGGCGTGCCTGTACTGCCGTGCCGGAGTCCACCGCTACGGTGCGCTCAAGGCCGGTGCCGACCAGGGGTTTTTCCGCGCGCAGGCAGGGTACCGCCTGACGCTGCATATTCGAACCCATCAAGGCACGGTTGGCATCGTCATGCTCAAGGAAGGGAATCAGTGATGCGGCCACCGATACCGCCTGTGCCGGCGCCACGTCCATATACTCGATGCGATCTGGCGACGACAGCGCGAACTCGTTGTGATGACGGCACGACACCAGGTCATCGGCAAATTTACCCTGCTTGTCCAGTGCCGCATTGGCCTGGGCAATTACGAATTTGCCCTCCTCGATCGCCGACAGATAGTGAATTTCATCGCTGACCTTGCCGTCCTTGACCTTGCGGTACGGCGTCTCCAGGAAACCGTAATCATTGGTTCGGGCGTAAATGGCCAGCGAGTTGATCAGGCCGATGTTCGGCCCTTCCGGCGTCTCAATCGGGCACACCCGGCCGTAGTGGGTCGGATGCACGTCGCGGACTTCAAACCCGGCTCGCTCACGCGTCAGACCGCCCGGTCCCAAGGCCGATACGCGGCGCTTGTGGGTGATCTCCGAAAGCGGATTGGTCTGGTCCATGAACTGCGACAGCTGAGAGGAGCCGAAAAATTCACGGATTGCCGCCGAAACCGGTTTGGCATTGATCAGGTCATGCGGCATCAGATTATCGGACTCCGCCTGAGACAGTCGCTCGCGCACTGCCCGCTCGACACGCACCAGTCCGGCACGAAACTGGTTTTCCGCCAGTTCACCCACCGACCTTACGCGACGATTACCCAGGTGATCGATATCGTCAATTTCTCCTCGGCCATTGCGCAATTCCAGCAGTATCCTGATGACCGCAACGATGTCTTCCGGCGACAGCGTGTTTGCACCCTCAAGTTCCGTGCGGCCCACTCGGCGGTTGAATTTCATGCGGCCGACTGCCGACAAGTCATAGCGATCGGGCGAGAAGAACAGCCCGTTGAACAGCGTTTTCACCGCGTCTTCTGTCGGCGGCTCGCCGGGACGCATCATGCGGTAAATGGCAATCTGCGCAGCCAGCTGGTCAGCCGTCTCATCAATGCGCAGCGTATGGGAAATGTACGGCCCCTGATCCAGATCATTGGCGTAAATGGTTTCGATGCTCGAAACACCGGCTTCACGCAGTTTGATCAGCACCTCTTCGGTGATTTCGTCATTGGCGCTGGCCACCAGTTCGCCGGTCGACTTGTCGATGACGTTGTGTGCGAGCGCTCGGCCGATCAGGAAATCCTCAGGCGCGTCGAGACGCTTAATGCCTGCAGCCTCCATGTCGCGCACGTGCTTCACGGTGATCCGCTTGTCCTTGGCAACAATTAGTTTGCCACCCTTGGTCGTGATGTCGAAACGCGCCGTTTCGCCGCGCAGGCGCTCAGGTTTCAGTTCGAACTCAATGCCGTTTTTCGCAATATGGAACGTGTCGAATACGAAGAATTCCTTGAGTATCTGCTCGATGGTAAATCCGAGCGCCTTCAGCAGGATCGTTACCGGCATCTTGCGACGGCGATCCACGCGGAAATACAGGTAATCCTTGGGATCGTATTCGAAATCGAGCCACGAGCCGCGATAGGGGATGATCCGCGCCGAAAACAGCAGCTTGCCCGATGAGTGTGTTTTGCCGCGATCGTGCTCGAAGAACACGCCCGGCGAACGGTGCAACTGGGAAACGATCACGCGCTCAGTGCCGTTGATCACGAAAGAGCCGTTGGTAGTCATCAGCGGGATCTCGCCCATGTAGACTTCCTGCTCCTTCACTTCCTTCACCGTAGGCTTGGACGCCTCCTTGTCCATGATCGTCAGGCGCACCTTGGCACGCAGCGGCGCGGCGAAGGTAAGGCCGCGCTGCTGGCATTCC
This sequence comes from Burkholderiales bacterium, assembly GCA_037969525.1. Taxonomy (GTDB): domain Bacteria; phylum Pseudomonadota; class Gammaproteobacteria; order Burkholderiales; family SG8-41. Next base: position 3,358 of record JBBKXO010000125.1, read on the forward strand.
TTGACATCAAAAGGAGGCACGCCCAGCACATAACTGACGAACTCAAGCCGTGCATTTTTGGAATGGCTCTCGATCGGGAATATGCTGGTGAATGCCGCCTGCAGGCCTTCATTTTTGCGTGCATTGGCGGGAGCGAACTCCTGCAGGAACGCCGCAAACGACTCAAGCTGTGTGGTCAGCAGGTAAGGCACCTGCAGTACGCTCTCGCGTTTGGCAAAACTTTTGCGAATGCGCTTCTTTTCAGTGAATGAATAGGCCATGTCTACTCCGGGGCAGAGTCAGAAAGTCAAACGTCGCAGGTCACAATCACGCGGAGCGCGGTATGACCTGCCACTTTTAACCTTGATTTCAAAAGTCAAAAGGCGCCGGATGGTGAGTTTCCACCGTCCGGCGCGAGGTCCAGCAATTACTTGATCTCGGCCGTGCCACCCGCCTCGACAATCTGCTTGACGATGGCGTCGGCATCAGCTTTCGAGATGCCTTCCTTAACGGCTTTCGGCGCGCCATCAACCAGATCCTTGGCTTCTTTCAGACCCAGACCGGTCACCGCGCGTACTACCTTGATGACGTTGACCTTGCTGGCGCCTGAACTGGTCAGGTTGACGGTGAACTCGGTCTGTTCTTCGGCGGCAGCAGCACCGCCACCAGCGGCGGGGGCCGCAACAGCGACCGCGGCAGCGGCCGACACACCGAACTTCTCTTCCATTTCCTTGATCAATTGCGACAACTCAAGCACCGTCATGTTCGCGATGGTGTCGAGAATTTCTGCTTTGGCTACACTCATGTCGATCTCCTGAATCCTGAAATATTTAATAAAAACAATAAGTTACTAAACTGCGGTAGTCACTGCGCCTAGGCCGTGACTTTACGCAGCCTGCTTTTCCTTCTGATCCCGCACAGCGGCGAGCGCCCGCACAAACTTGCTTGGCACCTCGTTGAGGGTACGGACAAATTTGACGACCGGCGCCTGCATGGTTCCCACCAGAATCGTGAGCAATTCCTGACGATTGGGCATCTTGGCGAGCACCGCAATTTCTGCGGCATTCATCATGACATTCGGCATGGCGCCGCCCTTGATCACCAGACGCTCGTTTCCTTTAGAGAACTCGTGCAGCAACTTGGCGGCCGCAACAGGATCGCTCGAAATACCGTAAGCCAGAGGTCCGATCATCCGATCGGCCAGTGCCTTGAACGGCGTATCGGCGACTGCGCGACGCACCAGGGTGTTTTTCAGAACGCGGAAGTACACGCCCGCATCGCGCGCTTTTTTGCGCAACACGGTCATTTCCACCACGGGCAGGCTGCGGTACTCAGCGAGTACGATGGTCTGGGCTTGCGCAATCTGCGCGCTAACTTCGGCCACCACCGCTTGCTTCTGCTCCAGATTGAGACTCAAGGTCGTTCTCCGTTAAACGTTAAACGATAATTAATGGGTGCTGAACATTGAATCCGGATAAAGCGTCATGACTCGACGTTCCATTCCTTTTCCCTCGTCCCGCGCCCACCGTTCTTGCCACAACACGGCGACCATTGATCCAGGAGCCAGACATGAACTTGTTTGACCTGTTTCGGGCACACCGTCTGCGTAGGATTTCGGCATCCGGCCATCGGCGGTCAGCCAACGGCCATAAACCTAAAATTAAACCTCTCGGCTCCTACGGTCTTTGACACCCCGCCGACGATGCAACTGCCGGCGGCCCAAAGTTTCTGCCCCGCGCCCATGCGCGGGGGCTTCAAATTACTGCTGTTGCTGAGCAAAGTTCGACTGATCGACGCGCACTCCGGGACCCATCGTGCTCGACACCGCCACCTTCCTCAGATAGATGCCCTTAACCCCCGCCGGGCGCGCTTTGTTCACTGCATCGACCAGCGCGCGAATGTTTTCTTCGAGGGCATCAACGGTGAACGACGCACGACCGACCGTGCATTGCACGATACCTGCCTTGTCAGCGCGGTATTGCACCTGGCCGGCCTTGGCGTTTTTCACCGCCAGCGTCACATCCTGCGTTACCGTACCCACTTTAGGATTCGGCATCAGGCCGCGCGGGCCCAGCACTTGGCCCAATTGGCCGACCACGCGCATGGCATCGGGCGTAGCGATAACCACGTCAAAATCCATCTTGCCGGCCTTGATGTCGGCTGCGAGGTCGTCGAAACCGACCAGATCGGCACCCGCGTCCTTCGCCTGCTGCGCCTTTTCACCCTGCGCGAATACCGCGACCCGCACTTTCTTGCCAATGCCCTGCGGCAGCACAACGGAACCACGTACGTTCTGGTCGGACTTCTTGGCATCAATGCCAAGATTGAGCGCGATGTCTATCGCCTCGTTAAACTTGGCCGTAGCATTTTCCTTGACCAGCTGCAGCGCATCTTTAAGCGGATACAGCTTGTCGCGATTGACCTTGGCGCGGACGGCCTTGAAGCGCTTGGAGATATTGGCCATTTATACGCCCTCCACTTCAACGCCCATGCTGCGGGCACTACCGGCGATGGTGCGCACCGCGGCATTAAGATCGGATGCGGTCAGATCAGGCATTTTCGCCTTGGCGATTTCCTCGACCTGCGCGCGCGTGATGCGACCGACCTTGTCGGTATTTGGCCGCGCACTGCCGCTTTCCAGTTTGGCCGCCTTCTTGATCAGCACCGACGCCGGCGGCGTCTTCATGATGAAGGTGAAGCTCTTGTCGTGGAAGGCAGTGATCACCACGGGCACCGGCAGACCGGGCTCCATTTTCTGCGTGGCAGCGTTAAACGCCTTGCAGAATTCCATAATGTTCAGACCGCGCTGACCCAGCGCAGGGCCGATGGGCGGCGAGGGATTCGCCTTGCCTGCCGGCACTTGCAGCTTGATAAAGCCTACAATTTTCTTTGCCATTTAATACTCTCCTTGCGGGTGCAATCGGATGCCGATCAAAAGATGCGGCACCCTCCCCGCGGTTAAGAAATCAGGCCTTCTCGACCTGACCAAAATCCAGTTCGACCGGAGTCGAACGTCCGAATATCGTCACCGACACGCGCAATTTGCTTTTGTCGTAATTGACGTCTTCCACGTTGCCGTGAAAATCCGCAAATGGACCATCCTTGACGCGCACCGCCTCGCCCACCTCGAACAGCACCTTGGGCCGCGGCTTCTCCACGCCTGCCTGGATCTGGTTCAGGATGTTCTGCACTTCCTTTTCCGAGATCGGCGTGGGCTTGGTCGCAGTGCCGCCGACAAATCCGGTGACTTTTGCCGTGTTCTTGATCAGATGCCACGTGTCGTCGGTCATTTCCATCTCTACCAACACGTAGCCCGGAAAAAACTTCCGCTCGCTGATGCTTTTCTGGCCGCCCTTCATTTCGACCACTTCCTCCACCGGAACCAGAATCTGCCCAAACTGGTCTTCCATCCCGGCGCGGCGAATGCGGTCAACCAATGCGCGCTGCACGCTTTTCTCAAAGCCTGAATACGCGTGGACCACATACCATTTCTTGCTCATCTATTCACCGCCGATCAGCTTTTTCACAATGACCAACAGGATCGCGTCCACCGCCCACAGAAAAAGCGCCATGATCACGACGAACACAAACACGATTGCAGTCGCCTGCAGCGTCTCGTTGCGCGTGGGCCAGACCACTTTCCGTGTTTCCGCAGCTGATTCCTGCGCAAACGAGAAAAAAGTCTGCCCCGCGGCTGTCGTCCACAGCACTGCCGTACCGGCAGCAAAGCCGGCCAGTATGGAAGCCAACCGGATTACAGTCGCACTTTCCTGCAGGTAGTAAAACCCGCCAATACCTGCGGCAACGAGCAATACCGCAACCGCAATCTTGATCTTGTCCACTATCGCAACCGCCTTGTGCCTTGCCCGGTCAGCCGGACCATTTCTGGTCCCGCCTCCGGATTGTCAATGCCACCTGTTTTTGGCAGGCCAGGAGGGAATCGAACCCCCAACCTTCGGTTTTGGAGACCGACGCTCTGCCAGTTGAGCTACTGGCCTGCAGCTTTACTCAATCACTTTAGCAACGACGCCGGCGCCGACGGTTTTGCCACCCTCGCGCACCGCAAAACGCAGACCTTCTTCCATCGCAATGGGCTGGATCAGCGTTACCGTCATCTGAATGTTGTCCCCGGGCATCACCATCTCCGTGCCCTTCGGCAACTCAATGCTGCCCGTCACGACAGTGGTCCGGAAGTAGAACTGCGGACGATAACCATTGAAGAACGGCGTATGACGACCACCCTCGTCCTTCGACAGCACATACACTTCCGCCGTGAACTTGGTATGCGGCGTGATCGAG
>JBBKXO010000126.1:0-4357 GCA_037969525.1 Burkholderiales bacterium
TCTCTCTACTCCCTATCCACCAATAAAAAAGACCCCTGTCGGGGCCTTGTTTATTGGCGGAGAGAGAGGGATTCGAACCCTCGATAGGATTTTGTCCTATACGCCCTTAGCAGGGGCGCGCCTTCGACCACTCGGCCATCTCTCCGTTACTCTTTTTTACCACTTACCTGTTTCTTGCATCTGAAACATTTTTCAACGGTGGTCTTCGGCGCATTGCGCCTGATTTTACGACGGCTGTCGCCGTGACCACCCGGCCATCGCCCGCGAGGATAGCACAGCGCTATCCCGCGATCACCCTCTCAGGGTGCCTGATCCAGTTCAAACGCCTTGTGCAGCACTCTCACTGCCAGTTCGGTGTATTTCTCGTCGATGACCACGGAAATCTTGATTTCCGATGTCGAAATCATTTCGATATTAATGCCTTCTTCGGCCAGGCTGCGGAACATGGTACTGGCGATGCCGACGTGTGAGCGCATGCCGACCCCGACCACCGACACCTTGGCAATCTTGTCACCGCTCTGCACACCGCGCGCCTTGGTGTGCTTGACCACCGGCTCCAGCACTTTCAGTGCCCGCTGGTAATCATTGCGGTGCACCGTGAATGAAAAATCGGTCAAACCATCGTGGCCGACGTTCTGCACGATCATGTCGACGTCGATGTTGGCTTCGCCCACTGGACCTAGGATCTGGTAGGCAATGCCCGGACGGTCGGGCACGCCGAGCACGGTAATTTTTGCCTCGTCGCGATTGAACGCGATTCCTGAAATGGCGGCTTTTTCCATGTCCTTGTCTTCCTCAAAAGTAATCAGCGTGCCCTCGCCTTCGTCTTCGAAGCTGGACAGCACGCGTAAACGCACCTTGTATTTGCCGGCAAATTCGACCGAACGGATTTGCAGCACCTTGGAACCCAGGCTCGCCATTTCGAGCATTTCCTCGAAGGTGATGGTTTTCAGCCGGCGCGCTTCGGGAACGATGCGCGGGTCGGTCGTATAGACGCCGTCCACATCGGTATAGATCTGGCATTCCTCCGCGTGCAACGCTGCGGCCAATGCCACACCGGTGGTATCGGAACCGCCACGGCCCAGCGTAGTGATGTTGCCGGATTCATCAATTCCCTGGAATCCGGCAACCACAACCACGCATCCTGCCTCCAAATCAGCGCGTATGCGCTCCTCGTCGATGCTGACGATGCGCGCCTTGGTGTGGGCACTGTCGGTCACTATCTTGACCTGGCCGCCGGTATAGCTGCGGGCCTGCACGCCGATATCGATCAACGCCATCGACAGCAGCGCAATGGTCACCTGTTCGCCTGTCGACAGCATGACATCGAATTCGCGCGGATCAGGGTGCGCCTGAATCTCGCGGGCCAGCGCTACCAGCCGGTTGGTTTCTCCGGACATGGCCGACACCACCACTACCACGTCATGTCCCTGCGCCTTCCAGCGCGCGACACGCTTGGCGACACTCTTGATGCGCTCGGGGCTGCCGACCGAGGTGCCACCGTATTTTTGTACTATCAATGCCATGGATGCCGGATACCGGGTTGTTTCGCCAAAAAGGGGCGTATTTTATTGGATTTTCAGAGGAAAAACGAGGATTTACGAAGGTTTCCGTGCCGCCGCGCACCGAATTGGACGGAACCATTGCCATTATGCGGCCTCTCATTAACTGCACAGGAGAGAGACACAATGAAAAAAAGCACTAAAACCTCAGCCAAAAAACCGAATCCCCGCGATATCCGGCGCAAGCGCGGCCTTAATCAGCAGCAGTTCTGGCCCTCGATCGGCGTCACCCAAAGCGGCGGCTCCCGCTACGAGTCCGGCCGCCGCATGCCGGCGCCAGTGCGCGAATTGCTGCGCATCGTGCATGTGGAGGGCATTCCCCTCAACCATGTTCGGGGTGATGATCACGTGCTGGTCCAGTACCTGAAGAAAGCGCGGCCCGGGCTTTATCGCGAACTGAAAGCGGTAGCACTGCGGGATCGCAAGTCACGTAAGTAGCGCGTGGCAATGCCGCTGACGGCGGACACAGGCTTGTTATAATTCGCCCCCCATGCGCATTACCCGCAGGCTGGAATTCGACGCCGGCCACCGTATTCCCAATCACACCAGCCAGTGCCGCCACTTGCACGGCCACCGCTATGCCATTGAAATAACCCTGAGTGGTCCGGTGATTGCCACTGCAGGCGCCGCCGATCAGGGCATGGTCATGGATTTCTCGGCGGTCAAGGCCATAGCACAGCAGCATATCGTCGAACCCTGGGACCACGCTTTTCTAGCCTGGCGCCAGGATCAGACAGTGGTGGCTTTCCTCGCTGGCATACCTGATCACAAAACCGTGCTGTTTGATGCGCCCCCTACCGCGGAACATCTCGCACAGACTGCTTTTGACACGCTGGACCCGCTATTTCATGGACACTACGGCAAAAACCTGCGGCTGGAACGGGTGCGGATTTACGAAACGCCCAACTGCTGGGCGGATGCGCTGAGAAACGGGGATTGAGTTGCATTAATTGAGATCAGCGGAAAATTGCTGAATCGCTCAAATCCGAATCGCTCAAAATAAGCGCCGCGCAAAAGCGACACTCACTTCGTTGAGTTCAGCTGCAAATATCCGTCGAATCCTGCAGGTTAAGGCTGTGAAGTGGGCCTTAAGGCATCTTGATTAAAAGCATCCTGATTCAGGAAGCCATCAAATTTATAAACGCGGGCGAGCAGCAGGTTGAAAGCTGACAATCGCTCCGGTGCGGTCGGACGGATCACACCATGCTCCTGCAGAATCGCAATCAGCTTGGTCGGCGCCTCACGCTTGTCGCCAACGATTTCGACATGGCCGGCACGCACCTCCACACGCCTTGCGCGTCCATCGGTCTCCACCAGAGTATTGCGCTGCTCGGGCAGCGAGAACACATCGTCGTCCTCTACACAGCGCCCGCCTTCCTCGCGTCGGCAAGTGCCGCGCTCGTCGGTATCAATCTTCAGATAGTGGCTGACTTGCGGAAGCAGTGTCCCCGGCTCGCGGATGAAGCGCGATGTGTTGGTGATATCCGTCCACTTGGCGCCGGTCACCGCATAGCAGGTCGCCGGCAACAAACCCAATGTGAGCGGGTACAGCCAGGTCCGACCGCAGGTCTCTGCTGCAGCGATGCCATCAAAGGGGCCTGAGATCGTCACCAAACGCATATCGGGCTGGCGACTCGGCGGTGCGAGCGACAGTGCTGTGAGCGACTTGCGGGCGATCAGCGCACCCTGGCTGTGGCCGATCACGGTGATCCGCGGTGCTCCGGTTTGCTCGGCAAGTTGATCAACCGCGCGGCGCAGTTCGGTGGCACTGCGCGTAAGGTCAGCGCGGTCATCGTAGGTGAAGCAGGCCGTCTGCTGACCGTGGAAGGCTAATACCTGGGCCAAGCCACGGAACTGGCCAGAGGAACCGAAACAGCCATGCACCAGTACATGGACTGGCTGGCTGGAATCCAGGTGCATGCTCCGATCCGGGTTGTCGGTGCAAGGACCCAGGCCGGGTATGTTCAGCGTGATGTTTGCTGGCGGCAGGTTGCCTGGCTCGATCTGGTAATAGGCCGGATTCAGAGGCTCGGTCGTGGCGCAGCCGCCGATAAGAACGAGAAGGATAAGGAGTCTGAACATTCGCATTAAAGGGCCTCGAACAGAAACGAATAATGGCCACCCGCTGCCCGGTCAATCCAGTGCAAAGCCCGCAAGACGGAAATGTGCAGACCCGGACGCGTGTGTCAAAATTAATGGGGAACGCTGACGCAGTCAGCGAATACCAGTGATCGAATACTATTGATGTCGGCCTGAGCTGCAGCAGGCGCAACCCGACATTTCATTATAGTGCTATGTCGATTGGCGCAGTCGCACGTTTCAGACTACCGTACACCCGCTCACATCAACGCTTGCGCATGGCAGCAATCACAGCCTGGGCAAAGGAGCGGGTGGTGCCGGTGCCGCCAAGGTCTGCGGTAGAACGGCCTTCCGCAATCGCCGTCCTGATACCACGTTCCATCAGGTCAGCCGCTTCGCGGCAGGCCGTGCTCTTGCCGCGTTGATGCAGCCAGCGCAGCAGCAACGCCGAGGACAGAACGAGCGCGGCCGGATTGGCCTGGCCCCGCCCGGCAATGTCCGGTGCCGTGCCGTGCACGGCTTGCGCCATGGCGTGATCCAGCCCGGCATTCAGCGAAGGCGCAAGCCCGACGCCACCCGCCAGTCCGGAAGCCTGATCAGACATGATGTCGCCAAACAGATTCGTAGTCGCGACGATGCGAAACCGCTCCGGCTCCCGCGGAAATGTGGAGCTGAACGTATCAATCCGCACCAGTTCGATCTTGATTTTTTTATAT
>JBBKXO010000127.1:0-2686 GCA_037969525.1 Burkholderiales bacterium
GGCCGGCACCTTGTAGCGGTTGTAGCCCCACAGGTACTGCGCCGGACAGCGGCGCACCATGCTCTCAACCGCATGATTCAGCGCTGCCGGATCCAGCGGATCGGCGGTGACCGACTCCAGATGCAGTCGATAACCGCGCCCCTGCGGCAGGCGCTCGGCAAAAGCCATGATTACTGCGGCGCCGGTGGCAGCCTGCAGGCGCGTCACCAGGGTCATGGTGTACGCGGGCTGGCCGAAAAAATTCGCCCACTCGCCCTCGCCCACACCTGGCGCCTGGTCAGGGAGAACACCGATGGCCTCGCCTCGGCGCAATGCCTTATAGAGCAGGCGTACGCCGGAAATACTGGCTGGCGCCAGACGCAATTGGCCGCGGGAGCGTCCGGCACGCATGATGGCTTCCAGAGTGGCCCGCTTCGGTGGACGGTAGAGCGCCGTCAGCGGCATGCGCTGCGCGACGTACAGCGCGGAAATTTCGAAACACCCCAAATGCGGGGTCAGAAACAGGATGCCTTTGCCGGCACGTTGTGCGCTCTCGACAACACTCCAGTCGCTGCAAGTCGCCAGTCGCGCAATCTCGGCGTCACGCCCGAACCACACCTTGCACAACTCGGTGACGCTCTTGCCGGTCTCGGCGATCACGGCGCGCAGGGTCAGCCGATAGCTACGCTCGTCCGTGCAGACACCACTGGCACGCAGGTTGTCGCGGCACCTGCGGGCATAGGTCGGGGACAGCCCATAGACCAGCCAGCCCAGGCCCGTGCCGAAAAAATGCAGCCCCGCCAAAGGCATACGTGCACACCATCGCATCACCACCAGCAGTATGGGCATTCGGCAGGGAAATCCGTTAATAAATCGAGGGTTATATGCTATTCTAGCGGCCTTTTTGCCGCAGCCCCCAATAAACTTAACCTGACTTTTACGACCCAGCCCATGAGCAATTATCTGTTTACCTCCGAGTCGGTGTCCGAAGGACATCCCGACAAAATTGCCGACCAGATTTCCGACGCCGTACTAGACGCGATCCTGGCCGAAGACAAGAATGGCCGCGTCGCCGCCGAGACCCTGACCCACACCGGCCTCGTTGTGCTCGCCGGCCAGGTCTCTACCAGCGCGCGCGTGGACTATGCGCAGGTTGCGCGCAATGTCATCAAGCAAATCGGCTATGACGATTCTGCGCTGGGCTTTGATTACAAAAGCTGCGCCGTTCTGGTGTGTTATGACCAGCAATCACCCGACATTGCACAGGGCGTGGATGAAGGCAAAGGCCTCGATCTCGACCAGGGTGCTGGCGATCAGGGTCTGATGTTCGGTTTCGCCTGTGACGAAACGCCGCAACTGATGCCAATGCCGATTTATTACGCGCACCGCTTGATGGAGCGCCATGCCGAGCTGCGTCGCGACGGCCGCCTGCCATGGGCGCGCCCGGATGCAAAATCACAGGTCTCCGTGCGGTACGTAGACGGCAAGCCGCATCACATCGACACCGTGGTGCTTTCCACCCAGCATAGCGAAGACATCGGCCACAAGGAACTGACCGAAGCCATCGTCGAGCAGGTGGTAAAACCTGTGCTGCCGAAAAACCTGATCACCAAGGACACCAAGTACCTGATCAATCCGACCGGCCGCTTCGTCATCGGCGGCCCTCAGGGTGATACCGGCCTCACCGGCCGCAAGATCATAGTCGACACCTACGGCGGTTATTCGCGCCACGGCGGCGGCGCATTTTCCGGCAAAGATCCGTCGAAAGTGGATCGCTCGGCTGCTTATGCCGCGCGCCACGTCGCCAAAAACATCGTCGCCGCGGGGCTGGCAACCAAATGCGAGATCCAGGTCGCCTATGCCATCGGCGTTGCCCGGCCGGTCAGCGTGCTGGTCGACACCTTCGGTACTGGCAAAATCACCGACGACAAGATCGCAGCGCTGGTCGAGAAGCACTTTGACCTGCGCCCGAAAGGCATCATCCAGGCGCTCGATCTGCTGCGGCCGATATACACCAAGACTGCGGCACACGGCCATTTCGGCCGCGACGAGCCGGAATTCACCTGGGAACATACGGGGAAAGCAGCGGAGTTGAAAGCTGCGGCAGGACTCAAATAAGCCGGATAAGTTATAATTCGCCCCGCTGAGGAGCGTTGCGACCGGTGGGGGTTTGAGTTTTACCCATCGCCGGCCAGGCTCAGCAAGTATCAACGGCGCTCGCACCAGAAATGGTGCGAGCGTTTTTTTATTTGCAGCATCGTTTTGTAATTTCGACATGCATGCTCCCGAGGGGCGCTGCGACCGGACGGGTTTGAAGAGCATTAACACGCTTTAACCCGCTGACCGGCCAGGCTCGGGCAGTATTGCCGGTAACCGCGCCCCCATATTCAGGAGTAGCAACAATGAACGCAAAAGCTGCCGACTTCAAAGTCGCCGATATAAAACTGGCCGATTTCGGCCGCAAGGAAATTGCCATCGCCGAGACCGAGATGCCCGGACTGATGGCGCTGCGCGAGGAATACAAAGGCAAAAAGCCGCTGAAAGGTGCGCGTATTGCAGGCTCGCTGCACATGACCATCCAGACTGCCGTACTAATCGAGACTCTGGCCGACCTCGGCGCCGAGATCCGCTGGGTATCGTGTAATATTTTCTCCACACAGGATCACGCCGCAGCCGCCATCGCCGCAAGTGGCATTCCCGTGTTTGC
>JBBKXO010000128.1:0-8971 GCA_037969525.1 Burkholderiales bacterium
TCGGCGTCAGCGGGCCGCGAGACCTGCAGTTGCTCGGCCGCCGCATCGAGTGGTTGCGGCACCGGCTGAATGAACTGGAGCAGCAGAAAAACCGTTTCCTGCGCCAGGTATCGCATGAACTGAAGACACCGCTGACAGCTCTGCGGGAAGGTTCCGCGCTGTTATCGGAGGAGGCGCTGGGCAAGTTGACGCCGGAGCAACAGGAGGTGGCGGAGATATTGCGCGCGAACAGTATAGAATTGCAGCGCCTGATCGAGGATCTGCTGTCGTACGGTGCTGCGGAGTTTCACCGTAGCGCATTGCGATTCTCGCCCGTGGCGGCACGGCGCGTGGTCGCCCGGGTGCTGGATGACCAGAATCTCGCATTGCGCGCGCGTGCCCTGCGCATCGCCCCTCGAGTCGATGACATTACACTGGAAGCCGATTTTGAAAAAATGCGCATCATGCTCGACAACCTGGTATCCAATGCCGCGAAATTCTCGCCGGAAGGCGGTGTGATCGACATCGAAGTGCACAGCGATGACCAGCATCTGGTGCTCGAAGTGGCTGATGTCGGTCCCGGCATACCGCCGGCCGAACGCGAGCGGGTGTTTGATCCGTTTTACCGCGGGCGCACTGTTGCGGGCGGACCGCTGCGCGGATCGGGGATAGGCCTGTCCATCGTCCGCGACTATGCCCAGGCCCATGGCGGCACTGTGGAAGTCGTCGATGAACCGAAACGCTCGGGCGCACGGCTGCGCGTGACGCTGCCGTTACGCCAGGATGTACAGGCATGAAGGCGTGGCGCCTGCTCGCTATGCTGCCGGTGCTGGCGCTTGCGGGCTGCGATACATTGCGCAGCATTGATGCCGGTGACGATCCGGCCGCGGTGGTGGACATACGCGGCGACGGCACCGAGGTCAGCAGGGCGCTGGCTTATTATGCGCGGGCGCGCAAACTGGCCGGACCTGAACTCGCGCGCGAGCAGGAAGCAGCGCGACGCGCACTCACACGCACGCGCAGCGATGCCAACCGGGTGCGCTATGCGCTGATGCTGACGGTACCCGGCGCGAATGCGCAGGATGAAGTGCGTGTATTGGAATTGCTGGAGCCTGTTGCCCGTAACGGCGACAGTGCGCTGCATGGGCTGGCATTGCTGGTGACGGCGTTTTTGCAGGAACAGCGCCGGCTCGATGGTAATGTGCAAAATCTGCAACAGAAGCTGGACGCGCTGCTGACGCTGGAACGCAGCATGACGGGGCGCGAATCCGGCACCACACGGAAACGGTAAATATGGCAATGCAGGAACAGAGCAGGGTGCTGGGGAAAATACCGGGCGGTGCGCAGATACTGGTGGTCGATGATGACCCCGGCCTGCTGCGCCTGATGCAGCTGCGGCTGGAAGCCGCCGGTTATAGCGTGACGGTTGCTGACAGCGGTGAGCGTGCTCTGGCGCAGTTGGCGGTGTCGCGGCCGCGGGTGGTGGTCACCGATCTGCAGATGGGCGGCATGGACGGCGTCGCGCTGTTCGAGGCGATACGCGCGGATAATCCGGCGTTGCCGGTGATCATATTGACCGCCCATGGCACGATTCCCGATGCGGTTGCGGCGGTCAAAGGCGGCGTATTCGGTTATCTGACCAAACCCTTTGATGCCAAGGCGCTGTTGGTGGAGATCGAGCGTGCACTCTCGGTTTCCGGCGCACCCAATGCTGCAGGCGTAGACGACGGCGCGTGGCGCAGCGCGATCATTACGCGCAATCCCGCGATGGAGGAGGTGCTGGCCAAGGCTCGACTGGTATCTGCGGGTGATGCCGCAATTCTGATTCGCGGCGAATCGGGAACCGGCAAGGAACTGCTGGCGCGTGCGATACATGCCGCGAGTCCGCGCAGCGCAGGGCCGTTTGTAGCCATCAACTGTGGCGCAATTCCCGAGCCGCTGCTGGAATCCGAGTTGTTCGGACACGTCAAAGGCGCCTTCACCGGCGCAGTGCGCGAAAACCGCGGGCTGTTCCAGGCCGCTGACGGCGGCACTCTGCTGCTCGACGAAATCGGCGACATGCCTGCGGCGCTGCAGGTCAAGCTGCTGCGCGTATTGCAGGAAAAGCAGGTGCGTCCCGTCGGCGGCATGCAGCATGCAGCGATCGATGTGCGCGTCATATCGGCCACTCACCGCAACCTTGAAACGGAGATGGCTGCTGGCAATTTCCGCGAGGACCTCTACTATCGGCTGAAGGTCGTGACGCTGACCCTGCCCTCGCTCGCCGAGCGGCGCGAGGACATTCCGCTGCTGGCGGGACATTTTCTGAGCGAGCTGGCATCGCGCTACAAGAAGAAATTCAGCGGACTGTCGGCGGAGGCGATTGAGCAGCTGGTCGCAGCCGCCTGGCCTGGCAACGTGCGTCAGCTCTACAATGTGATCGAGCAGTCGGTGGCGCTGGCTACCACGCCGTTGATACCCGCCAATCTGGTGCAGCAGGCGATACAGCGCGAACAGACCGAACTGGCGTCATTTGAGCAGGCCAGGCGCAAGTTCGAACGCGATTATCTGGCGCAGTTGCTGAAGATCACTGAGGGCAACGTGACCCAGGCTTCGCGGCTGGCGAAGCGCAACCGCACCGAGTTCTACAAGTTGCTGCAACGTCATAAACTCGATCCGCGGCTGTTCAAAACCCAGCGCGTCTGACCGCGTCTCCATTTGCAGACTGGTGAAGTTCTCTGTAAACAACGGCTTAGGCAACCTGACTTCGACATCGTCGCTGACCGACGACGGTCTGAATCCCGGGGGTCATTGTAACCCGTTGTTTTTAATCGTATTTCATTGTGGCATTCATATTGCATGAGATGCCCGTGGCGGGTCGCCGGGTGTGCGGCTACGCCTGCGATTAATATCAACGGAGAATTGCCATGACATCTACGAATGCGCGCCAGCAGCCGGCCATGGCCAGGCCGGTACCGCCCCTGCTGTACCCGACGCTGCTGATCGCGGGCATCATCGTGATCATCGCCAGCCTACTGGGCATCGCGGCAATGACGGGTATGTTGCCGCTGTCACAGGCTGAGACTCAGTCCGCGGCGCCGTGGACGCAGGCCGCGCCTGCGAACGAACCGGCAAAATCTGCTGCGCACAAATCCGCGTCGGGCAAGGGTGCGACATCGGTGGCTGCAACGGGCACTGCGCGCTGTGATGACTGCGGTGTAGTCGATACCATCCGCGCCGTCGAAGCCAAAGGTCAGGGCTCCGGTGTCGGCGCCGTCGCCGGCGGTGTGGTGGGTGGCATTCTCGGCAACCAGGTCGGTGGCGGGCGCGGGCGTACGGCGATGACGGTAGTCGGCGCCGGTGCCGGTGCTTATGCCGGACATGAGTTGGAGAAAAATATCAACAAGAGCGTCAGCTACGAAATCCGCGTACGCATGGATGACAGCAGCTACCGCGTTTTCCACCTCCTGCAACCCGCCGTCGGCGTCGGTCAGCGCGTCAAAGTTCGCGATGGCCAGCTGGTGCGCGCCGGCTGAGCGACGTATTGATGAGTATCACTGTTGCCGTGCGCGTATTGGTTTGCACGTTGCTGATCACAGCGCTGATGGCGTGCGGCATTCGCGCCCAGCCCAGGAGCTACAATCTCTCAGGTTATTCGGCCGTATACAAAAAGGGTCACGCTGACGGCTGTTCATCAACCGGTTGGCAGCAGCGCCGCGACGAGCAGCTTTATCGCAACGATGCCGATTACATGATGGGCTGGAACGACGGACAGAGTACGTGCTCACGGCAGAAGTAGCCGTCACTGAATTACGGCAACGCCGTTCGCCACACGACGCAGCAGGGGCGCTTCAGCCTTTGATGCGGGTGATGCGGACCACTTCGGGAATTTTGCGCAGGTCGCGGACGATGCGGGCGAGGTGCATGCGATTCATCACCTGCACGGTGAAGCGCATGCCGGTATAAGTGCCACCGTCTTCGGGATCGACGGCAACGTTCTGAATATTGGATTCTGCAGCGGCAATTTCAGCGGCCACCTTGGCCAGTACGCCGCGCTGGTTGGCGACCACCAGGCGGATGCCGACATCGAACAGTTTTTTCGGACTGGCGTCCCACTGTACGTCGAGTACGCGTTCGGGATCGCGGTGGCTCTTGGCGATGACCGGGCAGTCATGGGTGTGCACCACCATGCCCTGGCCCTTGCTGATAAAGCCGATGATGGGATCACCGGGGATGGGCCCGCAGCAGCGCGCGAACTGCACCGCCAGGCCCTCCGAGCCGCGCACCACCACTGCACCGGCGGACCGGGCCTCCGGCGGCAGCGGATCGCCCTGCGCCAGCAGTTGATGTGCGACCACCACGGCGAGGCGTTTGCCGAGGCCGACGTCCGAGAGGATTTCGTCGCGTGATTTGGCGCTGGAATCGCGCACCAGCTTGTTCCAATGGTCGTCGTTGATGTCAGCGATCGTGGTCTTGAATTTCGCCAGCGCTTGCAACAGCAGCCGTTCGCCGAGTTGAACCGATTCGGCAAAGTGCATGGTTTTCAGGAAATGGCGGATATGGGCGCGCGCCTTGGCGGTGGCCACGAAATTCAGCCACAACGGATTGGGTTTGGCGTGCGAAGCGGTGATGATTTCCACCCGATCGCCGTTGCGCAGTTCGGCACGCAGCGGCATCAGTTCCTGATTGATCTTGACGGCGACGCAGCGGTTGCCGATGTCAGTATGCACCGCGTAGGCAAAATCGACTGCCGTGGCACCGCGCGGCAGCGACATGATTATGCCCTTGGGCGTAAAGACATAGACCTCATCGGGGAACAGATCAACCTTGAGGTGTTCGAGAAACTCCGCTGAGTCACCCGACTCGGACTGCATTTCGAGCAGGCTTTGCAGCCACTGGTGGGTTTTCTGCTGCAGTTCCGACAACGAGGAATTGGAGCTCTTGTACAGCCAGTGCGAAGCAACACCAGCTTCAGCGATCTTGTGCATTTCCGCCGTGCGGATCTGGACTTCGATCGGGCTGCCGAAGGGGCCGAACAGCGTTGTATGGAGCGACTGGTAACCGTTGGCCTTGGGGATCGCGATGTAATCCTTGAACTTGCCCGGGATCGGCTTGTAGAGTCCGTGCAGCAGGCCCAGCGCGACATAGCAGGACGTCGTATCCTTGACGACGACGCGGAAGCCGAACATGTCGTGCACCTGGGCGAACGACAGGTGTTTATCGCGCATTTTTCGATACACCGAGTGCAGGTGTTTTTCGCGGCCCTGCACCTGCGCTTCCAGGCCCTGATCGTTCAGCCGCCGCTCCATACCCTCAAGTACCTTGCTGACGACTTCGCGGCGGTTGCCGCGCGCGGTGCGTACGGCCTTGGTCAGTACGCGAAAGCGGTCAGGAAACAGGTGCTGGAACGCCAGGTCCGACATCTCCTGATAAAGACTGTTCAATCCCAGGCGGTTGGCAATCGGGGCGTAGATTTCCAGGGTTTCACGGGCGATGCGCTGGCGCCGCTGGGGATCGACGGCGTCCAGCGTGCGCATGTTGTGCAGGCGGTCGGCGAGTTTGATCAGCATGACGCGCACGTCGCGCGCCATGGCCAGCAGCATCTTGCGGAAATTCTCGGCCTGCGCCTTCTCCTGGCTGTCGAACTCAATGCGATCCAGTTTCGACACGCCATCCACCAGTTCGGCGACGGGTTTGCCGAATTGTTCGGCGATTTCGTTCTTAGTGATTGCGGTGTCCTCCACAACGTCGTGGAGCAGCGCCGCGATCAGCGCCTGAGCATCAAGATGCCACTGCGCAAGTATGTTGGCGACCGCCAGCGGATGCGCAATGTACGGTTCGCCGGACTTGCGGAATTGACCCTCGTGGGCGGATTCACTGAAATTGTAAGCCGCTTGCAGCTGTGCAATGTCTTCGGGCTTAAGATAGTCCGACCACTCTTTGAACTGAGCAGGGGCGGGCAGTACGGCAGCGGTGCGGGCGGGAGGATTCATGCGTCCGGTGAGGTTTGCCGTCCGCGATCAGGCGCCGCGCCTCCGAGGGAGGCGCGCACCGCCGGTTACGTCGGGCTTTTGTTGAGGATTTCCGAGCCGTATTTTCCCGCTGAAAGTTCACGCAACGCGATGACCGTGGGCTTGTCGCGCGTCGCATCGATCATCGGCTGTGCGCCGTTGGCGAGCTGGCGGGCGCGGTAGGTTGCCGCGAGGGTCATGTCGAAGCGGTTGGGTATGATTTTGATGCAGTCGTCTACGGTAATACGGGCCATGATGGTGTGCTCTGTTTGTCTATTTGAGTCGGTTGATCAATGCGGTGTGCCGGGCCAGCTGGTGTGCAGAACGCAGACGTTCCGCGCGGACTATATCCTGCAACTCTCCTGCAGCGACCCGAAAATCGCTGTTGATAATAACATAGTCAAAGTCCGCAACGTGGCTGATTTCCTCGCGCGCATTGGCGAGGCGCCGGCTGATGACTTCGGCAGGATCCTGCGCACGGGCATTGAGCCGTTGCAACAGCGTCTCAAACGAGGGCGGCAGGATGAAAATGCTGATGGTGCCGGGCATCTGTTTGCGCACCTGGGCAGCACCCTGCCAGTCGATTTCCAGCACGATGTCGGTATTGTCGGCCAGTTGTTCCTCGACCCACCGCCGCGAAGTGCCGTAACGGTTGCCGTGCACTTCGGCGGATTCCAGAAAGTCCCCGGCCTGCGCCATTTGCCCGAAGATTTCTGGTGTGACGAAATGGTAATGATGGCCGTCGATTTCGCCCGGCCGGGGCGGGCGGGTGGTGTACGAAACCGATAGGCGGATCAGCCCGTCAGTTTCCAGCAGCGCTGCTACCAGGCTGGTTTTACCCGCCCCTGAAGGTGCGCTGACGATGTAGAGATTGCCGCTCATGGACGCGATTATTCAATATTCTGGATTTGCTCGCGCATCTGCTCGATCAGCAGCTTCAGGGCCATGGCGACCTGCGTTACGGTGATGTCCGCCGATTTGGAGCCCAGGGTATTGGCTTCGCGGTTGAGTTCCTGCATCAGGAAATCCAGGCGCTTGCCCGCGGGGCCGCCCTTTTTCAGGATGCGCTGCAGCTCGTCAAGATGGGTGGCCAGACGTGACAGCTCCTCGTCGACATCGATCTTGTTGACGAAGAGCGCAATTTCCTGACGCACGCGCTCGTCGTCGGCTGAAACCAGCGCTTCCTTCAGCCGGGCGTTCAATTTTTCCTGGAACGCGGCGATGATTTCGGGCATGCGCGGCTGGACCAGCGCAATGCGGCCGCGCATGTCGGTGGCGCGCTCGAGGATCACGGTCGCCAGCTTTTCCCCTTCGCGGCTGCGGGCTGCCGAGAAATCGCGCAGCGCCTCGCGCAGCAGTTCGCCGGCGACCGCGCGCAATTCGTCGACCGGCAACTCGTCGGCGCCCAGCATGCCGGGCCAGCGCAGGATGTCCGCTACGCTGAGAGGGCGTGCTTCGGGCAGGGCAGACTGCGCCCGCGCGTTCAACGCCAGCAATTGTGCGAGCATGGTCGGGTCGAGTTCGCTGCCGCCCTGCGCACCATTGCGCCGCGCGTAAGCCACCCGGCACTCGATTTTGCCGCGCGTCACTTCCGCCGCGATTGCTTTCCGCAATCCCTGCTCCGCCGGACGCAGCTCGTCGGGCATGCGAAACGAAACGTCGAGGTAGCGATGGTTGACCGAGCGCAGTTCGACGCTGACCGAACCCCAGTCCAGCTCGCGTACCGCAGTGGCATAACCGGTCATGCTGTTGATCGTTGAGCTGCGGATCATTGCGGGGGCTTTATAATGGAAAACTCTTCAAACATAGCATATCGAAGGAGCACCGTGCGACCCAGTCAGCGCAAACCCGATGAACTGAGGGCCATCCTCATCACCCGCAACTACACCTGCCATGCTGAAGGTGCGGTGCTGATCGAATTTGGCGCGACCAAGGTGCTGTGCACGGCCAGCGTGCTCGAAAAGCAGCCGCCACACCTGCGCGGCACCGAGCGCGGCTGGGTGACCGCCGAATACGGCATGCTGCCGCGCTCGACCAATACCCGCAGCGATCGCGAAGCGGCGCGCGGCAAGCAATCAGGGCGCACCCAGGAGATTCAGCGCCTGATCGGGCGTTCGCTGCGCGCGGTGGTGAATCTCGACCAGTTGGGTCCGCGCACCATTCATCTCGATTGCGATGTGCTGCAGGCCGACGGCGGCACGCGCACCGCCAGCATTACCGGCGCCTACGTCGCACTGGCTGATGCGGTGAACTTTCTGATCCGCGAGAAACGCCTGGCAGCAACGCCGGTGCGCGAGGCCGTGGCTGCGGTGTCGGTCGGTGTTTATCAGGGTAAACCCGTGCTTGACCTCGACTATGCCGAGGATTCCAGCTGCGACACCGACATGAACGTGGTGATGACCGAAGGCGGCGGGATAATTGAGGTGCAGGGCACGGCAGAAGGTGCGCCGTTCAGCCGCGCTGAAATGCAGGCCATGCTCGACCTTGCCCACCACGGCATCGCGCAGCTGGTTGCCGCGCAGCGTGCAGCGCTGGCATAACCAGCCCGCGCATGAACAAGCTCGTCATCGCCTCCAACAACCCCGGCAAGCTGCGCGAGATCGGCGCGATGCTCGCGCCGCTGGAATTCGAGGTCGTGGCGCAGGGCACGCTCGGCGTCAGCGACGCCGAGGAGCCGCACTGTACATTCATCGAAAACGCGCTGGCCACGGCGCGCCACGCCAGTCGTGCAACAGGACTCCCGGCGCTGGCCGACGATGCCGGTGTTTGCGTGCATGCGCTGGGCGGTGCCCCCGGTGTGCATTCGGCGCGTTATGCCGACGCCGGTGGCAAGGCTGATCGCAATGAACAGGATCAGCGTAACAACGACAAGCTGCTGCGCGCGCTGGCCGATGCGACCGACCGTCGCGCGCATTATTACTGCGTGATCGTGCTGGTGCGCAACGCCGATGATCCGCAGCCGCTGATTGCCGAAGCCGAATGGCATGGCGAGATGCTGCAGG
>JBBKXO010000129.1:0-19438 GCA_037969525.1 Burkholderiales bacterium
GATATGGGTGGGGTGGAGGTTGAGGCGTTCCTGTCATGGCTCGCCAGCGTACGCAAGGTCTCCGCATCGACTCACAAGCAGGCGTTGTCATCGCTGTTGTTTCTTTACG
Source organism: Burkholderiales bacterium (assembly GCA_037969525.1). GTDB lineage: Bacteria > Pseudomonadota > Gammaproteobacteria > Burkholderiales > SG8-41. Next base: position 110 of record JBBKXO010000129.1, read on the forward strand.
GGAAGGTGCTCGGCGTTGAATTACCGTGGATGGGCGAGATTGGCCGACCGCGCACCCAGCGGCGGCTGCCCGTGGTGCTTGATATCGATGAAGTCGCCCGCGTGCTGGTTTTGATGGAGGGCGAGCACCGATTGTTGGCGCAGTTGCTGTATGGCACCGGCATGCGCATCACCGAAGGCCTGCAGCTACGCGTTAAGGATGTTGATTTCAATCGCAACACCATCATTGTCCGCGAAGGCAAAGGGGGCAAGGACCGCGCGGTGATGCTGCCGCAAACTTTGATCCCTGCTCTGCAGCAGCAACTCGCACGTGCCCGCGTTTTGTGGAGTGCAGATCAGCAGGAAGGCCGTAGCGGCGTCGAATTGCCGCATGCGCTGGAGCGCAAATATCCGCGCGCCGGCGCTTCCTGGACCTGGTTCTGGGTATTCCCGCAGGCCACACACTCGACGGACCCGCGATCCGGCGTGGTGCGGCGCCACCATATGTACGATCAGACATTTCAACGCAGCTTCAAACGCGCCCTTGAACAGGCCGGCGTTACCAAACCGGCAACGCCTCATACGTTGCGTCACAGTTTCGCCACACACCTGTTACAGGCCGGTTATGACATCCGCACGGTGCAGGAGCTGCTGGGGCATTCCGATGTAAAAACGACGATGATTTACACGCATGTGCTGAAGGTGGGCGGTGGCGGCGTGATCAGCCCACTGGATGCGGCGGATAAAACGCTGGGCGTAAAACAGCGCCTGGCGGACTATCGGGTTGCAGCAGGGGCTGCACGGCCACCCCCCGGGCATAGAAATATATCAATAAAAACAACTAGTTACTGATCTCGCTCGCAGCACATCAAAACTCGATACCGATATTCATCGAATAAAAGTGCTGCTGCCCGCCGTTGCTGACTGGCGTCCTGAATTCCTCGCTGCGCTTGATGCGCGTGACTGACACGCGCAGTTTGTCCAGTCGCATCGAAACGCCGGCGGTGATGTCGTACACCGTGTCGCGGCGCTGCACACCGGGGCCGCCGCGGAACAGCGAGCCGTCAAGAAATATGTTGTGGCCGACGACTCGCCCGTCGATGCCGGCGAATACAAACCATTCAAACGAATCGCGCCCGCCGCCTTCGTGCTCCTGGCGCGCGTTCTTCAGCATCGCGCCGCCGGGTTCGATGCCGTCAGGCCCGAAGCCCGTCATGTTCTGGCCGGCGCGGACGATGCCACCGATGCGCGCCATGGTCATGATGGTGCCGAAGGTCAGGCCTGCATGCGGCACGACTTGTACGCCGGTGCGGTTGCCAAAGCGCCGTTTGTGCAGATAGCTCACCAGGAATCCCGGTTCAGCACGGATCTGGTTGCCCCAACCCTTGGGTTCCGGAGCATCGATCACCTGGGTGTGCCAGAACGTATGCACCTGTTTGCCCAGTGCCGGGGGGCCGACGAAACCAAGATCAAATTCCACGGTGTGCAGCCGGTCTTCCTTGACGCTTTGCGCCACCGCGCCCACGTATAACCAGGCCGCCCACGGCCGGTCATTGGGCTGCGGCGCAGCGATTGTAATGTCACGCGGCGTATAGAGGTTTTGCCCGAGAAACAATCCGAAGTGATTGCTGGCGCCATCGGTGATGGCGTCGAGCAGCGTATTGGGTGGCGCCGAAAACAACTTGCCCACGCGCTCCGCCGGTATGCCGCCGCCGATCTTGATGCCGTTGGTGTAGTACTGATCGGAGCTGCCGAAGGAATCGTTCTCGATGAAGATCTGGATTTCGCTGCCGGCGATGTCTTGCAGCAAACCGAACGGCCCCGGTGTTGCAGCCGGTGCGGCACCAACCCAGAACATGGCTATTCCGGCGAGAATCCTGGCTAAATGTGAGCCCCTACAAACTTTAATAATTTCAAAAACTCCTTATAAATCAATTCGATACCTCTTCAGCTTGCGCGCATCCAGCGTGAGGCCGATGCCCGGGCCCGGCGGCAACTGCAGGCAGCCATTGTTGATCAGCGGCTCCTGCGCAAGCACGTGGTCTTTGGCATCAATGAAGCTGGAGAACTCGTGCGCATGCGGCGTTGCGTAGGTGCAGGCGAAATGCGCAGCAGCGACGCAACCGATCTGCATGTCCGCCTGGGTGCCGTTGTGCGCCGGCGTGTAATACGATTTAGCCAGCGCCAGAATCTGCCGCGATTGGGTGTAGCCGGTGCGCGCGCATTTTATCACCACGGCGCGGATGGCGCCGAGCTGCAGCTCGTGCAGCACATCATCCGGCGTCATGCACGAATCGTCACCAGAGATCGGAATGCGTGTGCGCTCGGCGCAGAATCGCTTGCCGGCACCGTCGCGCGCGGGGATCGGTTCCTCGATCAGCGCGACGTTGACTTCCTCGAAATAGGGCGCGGTTTCGAGCAGATCCTGCGAACTGTAGCCCTGGTTGCAGTCGATGGTGATCTCATGATCGTCGCCGACCAGTTTGCGCAGCGCGCGCAGCAAGGCAATGTCGCGCTTTTTATCCATGCCGCATTTGACCTTCCACGCCTTGAAGCCGTAGCGCTTGATCATGCGCTCGGTCTCGGCCAGCATGTCTTTGGTTGATCCCAGCATCAGCCGGCGGTTGACCGGCAACGCCTTGACCGTGCCGCCCAGCAGTTGCGCGCAGGGGATGCCCAGGTGTTTGGCCTGGGCGTCGTAAATCGCCATGTCGATGGACGATTTCGCTGCGGGATTGCCGGCAATGGCATCAAACACCGACCACACTGCAGCGAGATCAAAAGCATCGATCCCCTGCAGCTTCGGTGCCAGGTGTTTCTGGATTATGGCGACGATCGATTCCTGCGTTTCGCCGTAAATCGTCGGCCGCGGCGGCGCATCGGCGATGCCCTGGGTGCCGTCGGACAGCGTGACGATGATGATGACGTTGTCGATGTCCTTGATTTCGCCGCGCGCCCATTTGATCGGGTGCAGCAGCGGCACCACTACGGGAATGGCTTCGACGGAACGGATGGTCAGGGCATGGTCCGAAGGTTTCATTGAGATCAATCTGAAATGAATTAAGTGGTCATGAGAGAAAATCGGGCGGCCCGCGAGCCGCAGGCTTGTCGGGACGCGATGAGACCTTACTTCAAGGCACGGCAGGCAGCAACGCAGCGCACGACAAAGTCAGGGCAGGTCGCTCGATTTTGCAGGAATATCAGTAGCTGGTAGGCCAGGTCCGCATCAGGTGTTCACCCACACCGCCACTCAAACGCATGCGGTGTATGTCGAGCATGCGGATCAGCCAGTCGCGGGTATCGCGCGGATCGATGACATCCTGGGCGGTGTAGATTGCCGCCATGTCGTAGGGTGATGTGCCCTTGGCCATTTTTGCGACGGCCTCCTTGAACTGCTCCGGTTCTTTTTCCGGATCAACACCGAACACCACCTTGGCGCCGAAATCAGGTTTCATGAAACTGATTTCTGCAGTCAGCCAGCAGGCCAGTTCGTCGGTATTGCCGCCAGCACCCATATTGGATACCGCGAGCCCAAAGCTTTTCCGCACGATCACCGAAATTTTCGGCACGGTCACCAGCGTCATCGCATTCAACCAGTTCATCACCTTACCGGTCACGCCCTGCTGTTCACCTTCCATGCCGATCAGGAATCCCGGCTGATCAACCAGCAGCACAATCGGGATGTTGTACGAATCGCACAGCACAAAAAACGCCTGCACCTTCCTGCAGGCATCGGCGTCGATCGCGCCGCCCTTGAACAGCGGATTGTTGGCAATAATGCCCACCGACTTGCCATCCAGCCGCGCCAGCGCGGTGACCAGGGTTTTGCCAAAACGCGCCTTCATTTCGAACATTGAATCGCGATCAACGATGCACTGAATCACCTTGCGCATGTCGTAGACCTGGTTGTTCGATGCCGGAATCAGCTCCATCACGTCCTTGATGGCTTCATCTGAGCCTTCCGGCACCGCATATTCTGGTGGCGGCTCCATGTTGTTGGATGGCAGATAGGACAGGAATTGTTTGATCGCGTCGATGGCTTGCTCATCGGTATCCACCACCTGATCAACAATGCCGCTGACTTGCGAATGCACCCGCCAGCCGCCGAGTTCTTCACCGTCGCACTGTTTGCCGGTCGCCATCGAAATCAATCGCGGGCTGGATACCGCCATGATCGCGCCCTTGCGCATCACGCAGAAATCCGACATCGAGCCGTACCAGGCCGATGAACCGTAGCAATGGCCCAGCACGCCGGCCGCCCAGGGCACTTCGCGCAGGCGCTGGTACTCGTAAGGATCATCCTTGGAGCCTATGGATCCGGCGCCCATGACGTCGGGCATGCGCGCACCTGTGGACTCCCCCAGAAACACCAGCGGAATACCGCGTTTTTTAGCAGCCCCCTTCATGTGCTTCAGCTTCTTGATATTGATTTGAGCGCTGGACGCGCCCTTGACGGTGAAATCATTCGACACCGCCGCCGCTTCTCGTCCGGCGATGCGGCCATAACCGGCAATCTTCCCGTCCGCAGGCGTACTCGTCTTGTCTTCGGGCCGGCTGGACACGGCATGGAGGCCGGATTCTATAAACGAACCGGCATCGAACAATCGATCCAGACGTTCACGGGCATTCAGCAGGCCCTGCGCTTTGCGCTCGGCGAGTTTTTTCGGCCCGCCCATTGCCAGTACCCGTTTTTTGCGGGCATCGAGTTCTCTGATCAGCTCTTCAAACGGCATGTTGCATCCCGATCATTGCGTCACGATCAAAGCTTCAGACCGAGATCGCGTATCAATTGGCCCCATTGCGCCATGCCGTCGCGGATTGATTTTGCCGCATCTTCAGGCGTGCCGCCGGCCGGATCCAGACCTTCGGCAGCGTAGGCCGCCTTGATCTCGGGTGAGGCAAATGCATTGTTTATTTCCTGATTCAGGCGATTGATGACCGACCTGGGTGTGCCGGCCGGTGCAAGGATGCCGAACCAACTGGCTGCGGAGTAACCGGGCAGTCCCGCCTGCGCCACAGTAGGTACGTCTGGAAACAGCATCGAACGTTTCGTCCCGGTCGCGGCCAGCGCGCGCAAGCGTCCGGAATTCACATGAACCCGGGAACTGGGAAACGGCGCAAACATCATCTGCACATGACCGCCGACGACATCATTCATCGCCGGACCAGCACCTTTGTATGGCACATGGGTAATCTGGACCTTGGCCAGGGATTTTAGCTGCTCGGCAAACAGATGGTTCCAGGTGCCGTTTCCGGCCGACGCATAATTTAATTTGCCCGGATTGGCCCTTGCATAATCGATAAGTTGCTTGAAATTTTTCACCGGCACCGAGGGATGCACAACGATCAAGCCGGCCGGCTCAGAGATCAAAATGACCGGAGCGAAATCCTTGACCGGATCGTAAGGGAGACTTTTATAAAGACTGGGGCCGACCAGAATGTTGCCGAAAGATGCCATGACAATGGTGTAGCCATCAGGTGTAGATTTTGCCGCCATGTCGACGCCTATGGTACCGCCGGCACCGGGCCGGTTATCAACGATCACCTGCTGGCCCAAGGCCGCCGTGAGTTTATTGCCAATCAACCGGGCCTGCACATCGGTATTACCGCCTGGAGAAAAAGGGACGATAAGGCGGATAGGCCTATCCGGATAGCTTTGTGCCGCAGCGCCAAGTGCGGTGAAAGCGACAACGATGAAAACGACAAATTTGTGCAGCATGACTTCTCCTCCTGCATTGATGCGACACCGGCCGCAAGGTGCCACAGTTGCTGTGGGTATTTACTCAGCGCGGCCTTGCAATAGCGTCGGAACCCCGGCCCTTAGTAACTCGTCGGCCAGTTGCGCAGCAAGTGTTCGCCGACGCCGTTTTTCATTCCCTTGCGATGCACTTCGAGCGTGCGAATCAACCAGCTTCGTGTATCGCGCGGATCAAGCACATGCTGTGCTTCATAGAGTTCGGCCAGGGCCCAGGCAGAGGTGTCGCGCTCAACCTCAGCTTTCAGTTTGGCAAATTTTTCCGGATCGTCCGTCTGCCTGATGCCGTGGAGCACGTTGACTGATACCGCCGCGTCCATGAAACCCAGATCAGCCGTCGGCCACACAGCTACTTCATCGGCACCCTTGCCGCCGGCCATGTTGATGTAGGCCTGGCCGTAGTCCTTGCGCATGATCACTGTCAGCTTGGGCACCGTGACCTGGCTGAGCGCATTCATCCAGTTGATGACCTTGCCCGGCATGCCGCGTATTTCGCCTTCGACGCCGATGAGAAAGCCGGGCACATCGACCAGGAAGACCAGCGGCACGTTGAATGAATCGCACAGCACCATGAAGCTGATCACCTTCTGCACCGCGTCGGCATCCAATGCGCCACCCTTGAACAGCGGATTGTTGGCGATAAAACCAACGCTTTTACCGTTTAGACGGCCGAGCACCGTGGCGATCGACTTGCCAAAACGCTCTTTCAACTCAAAGCTGGAATCCTTGTCGGCGATGGAGGCAACGATCTTGCGCACGTCGTAGACCTTGGTGCGCGACTCCGGCAGGATGTCGAAAATGTTCTTGCAGGCATCATCGGATCCGTCGGGTACCGCAACTTCCGGTGGTGCCTGCATGTAGTGGCTGGGCAGATAAGACAGAAACTTTTTGATCGCGTCCATCGCCTGCTGGTCCGTATCCACCGCCAGATCAGCCAACCCTGAAACGCCGGTCAGCAATTTCCAGCCGCCCAGATCTTCAGCCTCGATCGGCTTGTTGATGGCGATGGAAGTGACTTTGGGGCTGGCAATGGCCATGATGGCGCCCTTGCGCATGACCACGAAGTCCGACATTGCTGAATACCAGGTCGATGAACCGTAACACTGCCCGAGCAGGGCCGAACACCACGGCGACTCACGCATGCGCTGATATTCAGCTGGATCCTGGGCAATGATTGCGCGCCCGGCCGATCCCATGCGATCCGGCATGCGTGCGCCAGAAGACTCACCCAGCATCACCAGCGGCATGCCGCGTTTGGCAGCCACCTGCTTCACATGCTTGATTTTCTTCATGTTGATAACCGCAGATGAGGCGCCCAACACGGTGAAATCGTTCGACACCAGGGCAATGTCACGGCCGGCAATGCGCGCAAACCCGGCGACTTTACCGTCCGCCGGTGTCTTGTGTTTGACCTCGGGGCGGTTGCTGCGGGCAAAGCGGCCGGATTCGAGGAAGGAGTCCGGGTCGATCAGGTAATCGATGCGTTCGCGGGCGTTGAGATGACCTTCGGCCTTGCGCTTGGCCAGTTTTTCGGGCCCGCCCATGGCGAGTACCTCTTCAGTTCTTTGCTTGAAATCTTCAATCAGCTTATCGAACGACACAGCATATTCCTTTGGTTTCGCCACAGACTTTCCGGCATTTTCAAGAGCGGGAGCTTAGCGCCAGGGCCTTATTGTCGTCAAGAAGATTGTTAACAATCATACAAAAATGCTGCCCCCCAGCTCTGCTCACTTCAAGCTCACTTTTCCTTCAGCAGATGACGGGCAATCACCAACTGCTGAATCTGGCTGGTGCCTTCAAACAACCGGAACAGGCGCACGTCGCGATACAGGCGTTCGACCGCCGAGTCCTGCATGTAGCCGGCGCCGCCGTGGATCTGCACCGCGCGGTCGGCGACGCGACCAACCATTTCCGCAGCAAACAGTTTGGCGCACGAGGCTTCAAGGGTGATGCCGGCACCGCCGTCACGCTTGCGCGCGGCCTCCAGCACCATGCTGCGTGCGGCATAAATTTCAGCCTTGGAATCGGCCAGCATGGCCTGGATCAGCTGGAACTCGGCGATGGGTTTGCCGAACTGTTTGCGTTCGCGCGCGTAGTTCAGCGCTTCATCGAGCAGGCGCTCGGCGGCGCCGACACAGACCGCAGCAATGTTGAGCCGCGCCTTGTCCAGCACTTTCATCGCCGTCTTGAAACCCTGGCCTTCCTTGCCGCCGATGATGTTGGCCGCCGGCACGCGCACGTTGTCGAAGATTACGTCAGCGGTATGCGAGCCGCGTTGCCCCATCTTGCGATCGGGTTTGCCCACGCTCAATCCCGGCGTGTTGCGATCGACGATGAAGGCCGACACGCCTTTGGCATCCTTGGATTGCAGGTCGGTGCGCGCCATCACCGTGAACACACCCGCCTCGGGCGCGTTGGTGATGTAACGCTTGGTGCCATTCAGCACATAGCTGTCGCCGTCGCGACGTGCGCTGGTTGTCAGCGCGCCGGCATCGGACCCGGCTTCGGGCTCGGTCAACGCGAACGATCCGGTAATTTCGCCGGACGCCAGCCGCGGCAGGTATTTGCGTTTTTGCGCTTCGGTGCCGTCTATGACGATGCCCTGCGCACCGATCCCGGTATTGGTGCCGATGCGCGAGCGGAACACCGGCGAGGCGTAGCACAGCGTCATCGACGTCAGCACTTCTTCTTCGCTGGTCAGGCCGAGTCCACCGTATTCCTCGGGGATGGTCAGTCCGAACAACCCCATGTTGCGCATATCGGCGAGGATGTCCGGGGGAATCTCGTCTGTATCGGTGACTTCCGTTTCGCGCGGGATCAGTTTCTCGCGCACCAGCCGCGCGACGGTATCAAGCAGGATGTTGAAAGACTCGGGATCGCGGATCATGATAAGAAACTGAAGTTTTGAAAACGATGATTAAGCGTCACGAGCGGCGTGAGGGCAAGGAGCACGGAGCGCAGGAACGGAGACATATCAATTCAGATAGGCGACGTTGCGAGCACCGCGCGACGACGCCATCCCGCCGCGCAGTAGCTTAGGCACGTTTTCTAGAGCTTGATCCCTGCCTGCGTAATGACCTTGCGCCACTTGGCCTGTTCGCTGCGGATGAAATCAGCGAACTGTTCGGGTGTGCCGCCGACCGGGGTCGCGCCCAGCCCGGACAAACGCTCGTTCACTTCCGGAATTTTAAGTATGCGTGCGGTTTCAGCAGAAAGTTTTCGTACGATGTCATTCGGCGCTTTGGCCGGCGCCAGCAAACCGAACCACGAGCCCGCCTCATAACCGGCAACACCCGCTTCCTGCATGGTCGGCAGGTTCGGCGCGGCAGCGGAGCGCTTCGCGGTGGTCACCGCGAGCCCGCGGATTTTTCCGGCCTGGATATGCGGCAAATACGGCGGCAGGTTGTCGATCACCACCTGAATCTGGCCGCCCACTAGATCGGCCAGCGTCGGGGCGCTGCCCTTGTACGGGATATGGGTCATTTTCAGGCCGGTGCTGGCCTTGAATAATTCGGCGGACAAATGGCCGGTACTGCCGAGCCCCGGTGAACCGTGGTTCAGTTTGCCGGGATTCGCGCTGCCGTAGGCCATCAGTTCCTTGACGCTTTTTACCGGCAGCGAATTGTTGACCACCAGCACGTTCGGCACTTCAGCCACCAGGCTGATCGGTGCAAAGTCTTTCACGGCGTCCCATTTAAGGTCCGGATATAGCGTGTTGTTGATGCCGTGGGTGGCGGCGGTGCCCATGGTGATGGTATAGCCATCAGGCGTTGCTTTCGCGGTGATCTCGGTGCCGATGTTGCCGTTGGCGCCAGGACGATTGTCGATGAGCACAGTCTGGCCCCAGCTCTCGGTCATTTTCTGGCCGACCGCGCGCGCCAGGATGTCGGTGGTGCCGGCCGGCGTGTAGGCGACGATGATGCGTATCGGCTTGGTCGGATAATTCTGCGCATGGACGGCGGCTGCCGTCATGCACAGCACTAAAAACAGGCCTGTGTTGCGCAATGCTTGCATCAGTGTCTCCCGGTAATGGTCATGTACTGTATTCATTCACTCTTGATGCCGGCGGCCTTGATCACCTTGGCCCACTTGTCCGTCTCGGCCTGGATGAAGGCGGCGTACTGTTCAGGCGTATTGCCGGCGGGATCGGCTCCCAGACCCTGCAGCCGCTCACGCAAGTCGGGGCTGTTGAGCGCGCGCACGGCCTCACTGTTGATGCGGTCGATGATGGGGCGAGGCGTTTTTGCCGGGGCCGACAAGCCGTACCAGCTGGTCACTTCGTAACCCGGCACTCCGCTTTCGGCAACCGTCGGTATTTCGGGCGCCGCACCCGTGCGTTTGCTTCCGGTCACTGCCAGCGCCCGCAGTTTGCCATTACGCACCGGGTTAATGAGGGTGGGGACGTTGCCGAAATACAGCGAGACTTCCCCCGACAGCAGCCCGGTCAATCCCGGCCCGCCGCCCTTGTAGGCGATATGCACCCAATTCACCCCGGTCATGAATTTGAACAGCTCCGCCGACAAATGCACCGTGGTGCCGATCCCCGAAGAGCCGTAATTGATTTCGCCCGGGCGCTTTTTGGAAAACGCGATCAATTCCTTCACGCTTTTCACCGGCAGCGACGGGTGCACCGCCAGCAGGTTCTGCGATTCCGCAACCAGGGTGATAAATGCAAAATCCTTGATGGAATCAAAATTGAGTTTGATCATCGAGGGGTTGGTGGCATGGCCGGGCCCGTTGAGCATGATGGTGTAGCCATCGGGTGCGGTGCGCACGAACATCTCGGAGGCGATCGCGGTGTTGGCACCGCCGCGGTTTTCCACCACCACCTGCTGGCCCAGGCCCTCGGAGAGCTTGGGCGCAAACAGGCGCGCAATGATGTCATTGGTGCCGCCGGGCGGAAACCCGACAATGAAGCGGATCGGCTTGTTGGGATAGTTCTGGGCTGCCAGCGGCATGGCAGCGGACATCAACAATACGGCGAGACTCAGCAAACGGGCGTTTCGCATGGGCTCCTCCTGGACCCGCGGCTCGGACTGCCGTGATTACTTTTTCTGCACCACGGTCAGCGTTTTTTTTGCGGGATCGACACGCACGATATCACCGGTGCGGATGATTGCATACGGGTCTGCCGACCAGCCTTCGGTAATGGTGATGCCGGCGAACACCGCGCCCTGCACCATCACCGGATTGGTCACGCCGAACACAAACGCCTTGGGTGCAATGCCCTTGTTCTGTATGTCATAAAACGCCCAGCCGGCGGCGATGCCGCCCTTGGCGCTGGGTGTGATCAGGATCTTGCCCTTGATGTTGTGGCCTTCCAGCGCATGGCCGGGGCGCGAAATCAGCCCGCTCCAGCGGTCGAGGTCATAGCGCGGCGAGAAACCCTCGGTGGAGACCAGCGCCTCGCCTTCCACCACGGCGCCAAACGCGCGTTTTACGCGTATGGTTTTTGCGGCAGTCACCGCGCGCCGGTTTTTTACCACCGCGCTCATCGCACATCCTTGCCGGTGCAGGCGATGTCTATGCACTCGGCTGTGCGCCGCAGGACGGTGTTGAATTTGTGCGCGCCGATGATGTTGGCCAGCTTCGCCGAGTTGGTGACCAGGTTGCTCCAGCCCTCGCGCACCCGCATCTGCGGCAGGTTCTGCAGGATATAAAAGCACACGCCCTCAAGCACGGTAGCGCCCGCCTCCTCGAGGGTCTGCAGATAACCCAGTTCCCGCGCAGCACTTTTAACACCGTTGCTGGTGGTGATGAACAACTGGCTGCCCGTTTTGACCTTGCGGCCGCGGAGCAGATCAGCGAGCTGTTTCATTTCAAACAACGACTGCTGCGGTCCGGAAAACACCACCAGGTTCAGCGGATTGTGCTGTGTGTCGTAGCCGGCGTAGACCCGCTCGATATCGCGGTTGGTAATGGTGACTGTTTCTTTCGGACGGACGCCGCCGAACGCCGCTTTCAGCGTGGCCGCTTCAGGCGTCACCCCGACCATATGAAACATGGCCATGGAGCCATAACTGGCCAACGATGCACCCAGGTGCTTGAGTTCATCTGCGGAAGGCCGGCGCCGTTTCGCCCCGAACGCCCGGCCGTTGAACACCGGCACGGCGTAATAATCCTGATGCGCAGAGCCGACGATCCTGCCCACGGCACCCCAGTCGGCAAGATCGTTAAGGTCGGCTTTGAGGTCGACCCGGAATGTGCCGCGGCGATGCACGTCGAGATGGAAACCATACTCGGGCACCCGGCCGGTAAGGCCTGCGGCCAGCGCCGCCGGCCCGGCCTCGAAATTGGAGCGCGCACCAAACACCGAGTTGGCGTAAATCACGGTGCCGGTATCGCCCCAGGCTACGTGTTCACCCAGATGCGGCTGGTACAGCGTCTGGTAATTGATGCAGGTGTCGGCGGTAATGACATCCATCTGCCGCAGACAGGCGATCAGTTCTTTTTCCTTGCGTACTTCATTCTTGTCTTGCTGCAGTTCATCGACGCGGGCGAAATCCACGCAGCGCGCATTGGTGGTCGTCGGCCGTACGCACTTTGCGCCCAGTTTCGCGGCGCGCTCAAGAAAGGATTTGCCCGAGTCGCCCATGACTTCGATATCGCCCATCATGTGCACGTTCGACACCGGGACGAAGCGCCGGGCGCCGAAAAACTTGCCGACCTCAAGCTGTAGCTGCAGTGCTTCCTGCACGACGCGACCATGGTCGCCGCGCAGCATTTTTTTCTCTTCTGCGGTCAGCCGCATGAGTTTGTAACTAGTTGTTTTTATTGCATTTTATCTGCGCGCTGCACGACGCGCTGGCGTTTTCTTGCGCGCCTTTGCTGCCGGACCAAAGCCTTTTTCATAGTGCGGCCCGCTCATTTTGCCGTCAACGGCCTTGCCGATGATGCCCTGCGACAGGTCTTTGACCGCCAGAAAGATGACGTCCTCGTCTTTAGTTGACGCGATCAGATTGTGCGGCGCATTCGCCGGGATGTAGACCAGCGTGCCGGCCGGCGCCACCACTTTCTTGCCATTGACTGAACCCACCAGCGTTCCGCGCAACACGTAATTCAGTTGCTCATTGTTGTGTTGGTGCATGCGCGAGCCGGTTCCGCGCGGCTTGTGGATATAGCCCACAAGAATGCGTGCGCCCTCGACCACACCGCCGTGCGAAGTCGAGTAACCGGTGCCCGCGGGAACCTTTTTCAGCTTGTCCATGCGGAAGTGATACTTGCCGTTGCCGGCGCGCACCGCACCGACGGTTTTTGTTTTTGCGGAACCTGCTTTTGCTGTACCGGTTTTTGCGACACGTTTCTTGGCTGCGGCCATGCTCATCCCCTCAAAAATTCATAGTTGGTTGCGATTCACGCCAACGCGCGATCACAGATAATCGATTTTCTTCCAGTCCCGCGGCGTTACACTGACCACGTTCTTGTCATGTCCCGGACGGCGGTCGGCATAGATACGGCCTTCCTTCATGACCATCTGGATGTTCTTCTTTTGCTGCAATACGCGGATATCTTTCAGCGGGTTGCCTTTGACGGCAATGATGTCGGCAAACTTGCCGGCTTCGACCGTGCCCAGATCCTTGTCCATTTTGATCGCCCGCGCGGCATTGCGCGTGGCCGACAGGATGGCTTCCATCGGCGTCATGCCGAGATTGACGTAGATTTCCATCTCGCGGGCATTGGTGCCCATCTCGGGATCGAAGCCCATGTCGGTACCCAGGGCGATGTTGACGCCAGCCTCGTGCATTTTCTGGAAGGTTTCAAAACAGTACGGCTGCAGCGCCTTCATCTTGTTCAGCACGAACTGCGACGTCCCCTGATCTTTGCGCATGTCGATGGCGTGATCCGTGCGATGCAGCAATGTCGGCGTCATCCAGGTGCCGGCCTCGGCGATCATGTCGATGGTTTCATCCTCATGGAACACCATGTGTTCGATGGTATCGGCACCAGCGGCGAGTGCCATGCGCTGGCCGGCGGGCGTGAAGCAATGCACTGCCGCGACTTTATGAAAGGCATGGGCTTCATCGACAATGGCATCCATTTCCTCCTGCGTCATGTTGCGGATGTCCGGTTCTTCCTTGTCGGTGCCGCCGCCGCCGGTGGCGCAGGTCTTGACGATGTCGCAGCCCGCCAGCAGATTGGTGCGCGCCAGCTTGCGCAACTCCCACGGGCCGTCCGCCGTCTGGAAGCCATAACGCTGCGCGGCGCGCGGCTGGATCAGGTCGAGATGGGAACCGGTGATGGTGGTAAAGCCGCCGATCAGCATGCGCGGGCCTTCAAGCACGCCGGCGTTGATCGAATCTCGGACTGCACACAAATGTGCGGTCAGCAGGCCGCGGCCGGAATTGAGACCCAGATCGCGCAGCGTGGTGAAGCCCATGTCAAAACACAGTTGCGCATGGAACAGGCCGTACATCTGCTGCAGTTCCGGGGTGATTTCCCACTGCGCGACGCGGTAATTGTGAAACGTCAGGCAGTTGAACATCATGGTATGCAGATGCACATCCATCAGCCCCGGCATCAGCGTCGCCGTGCCGCAATCGATGACTTCCGCCCTGGCCGGAATCTTGATCTTGCCCTTGGTGCCGACCTGTTTGATGCGTAGGCCTTCGAGCAATATGACCGGATCTTTGACCGGCTTGCCGCCGTTGCCGTCGATAAGCATGCCGCCTTTGAGTACGCGGACCGGCCCCTTGGTCTCAGGGGGTTTGAAATCGAACATACGGGTTATTCCTCCGTGAAACGATGCGCTGCGGATAGAGCGCTTGTATGGGCAGGCTGCTCAATTGCCAACCTAATTGCCAACCTAATCGTCAGCCTGAATGTAAGCGTTTGCAGCAAACCCCAAATTAATAAATCACCCCTGCCTTGTCAAGCTGCGGCGACATAAAACCTCAGTGCATTTTTTCCATGGCGGCGAGGAAGCGCGCATAAGCCTGCGGATCAGGCTTGGGCACCGTGTTGCCGGCTGCCAATGTGGACTTCCAGCGCAATACATCCAGCGTAGCTTCAATGGCGGCGCGATCCATGCCGCGGGCGATGAATACCAGGCGCGAACGGCGCTCGGCGTCGGGCCAGCGTTGCAATACTACCGGTTCGTGGATGAGGGTCTGCACCGCATGCACGGCAACCGGTTCGCCATCGACATTGAGCAATCCTTTGACACGCAGCAGGTCGGCGCCACGCAATGAAGCCAGTGCGGTCAGCCACGCCGTCAGTCCGGCTGCCGTGACGGGTTCGTCGAGATGGATGCAGTACGACTGGATGCGGGGATCATGGGTAGCGGTGCGTGCGGGACTCAACCGCTGTTGCGCTTCAACGCGCACATAGTCCCCGTCGCGCAACCAGCCCGCCACCGCTGCGGCTTGCGATGTCGCATCGATCGCGGCGCCAAACAGCAGCGCCGGCGCGATGTCGCCATGCGCCACAGCCGACACGGATGCGCCAGGATTGAGTGACGCCAGTTTCGCGGTCAGCGCCCGCACCTCCGCCGCGGACGCCAGGTCGCATTTGGTCAGCAGCAGCCGGTCAGCAATGGCGGCCTGCTTCAGCGATTCGGGCTGAGTGGCGAGCTGGGCAAGGCCGTTGACGGCATCGACCAGCGTCACCACGCTGTCCAGGCCATAGTGCGGCGCCAGGCGTTCGTCGGTCACCACGGTCTGCACGATGGGCACCGGATCGGCGAGACCCGTGGTCTCGATCAGCACGCGGTCGAATGCCGGCACATCCCCTTTGCGGCGTTGCTTGTCGAGGTCGCGCAGGGTGTTGACCAGGTCGCCACGCACCGTGCAGCAGATGCAGCCGCTGGCCAGCAACACGGTGTTTTCGTTGGGTGTGGCGATCAGCAGATGATCGAGGCCGATTTCGCCGAACTCGTTAATGATCACCGCAGCGCCGGCCATCGCCGGATCCTGCAGCAGCCGGTTGAGCAGCGTGGTTTTACCGCTGCCCAGAAACCCGGTGATGATGGAAACGGGCAGCCTAGGGTCTGGAGTAAGCACTAACAGTTAAACATTAAGTTGTTGTTTTTATTGTGTTTTTATGCCGCTTTGGCTTGGCGTTCCAGAGCGGCTGAATAATTTCCAAGACTGCCCAAACCATTCATTTTCGCGCGATGCGCTAGCGCGGCCTGCGCAGCTGCAACGTTGCCGGACGCGCCTTGCCAGACTTTCAGCGCCGGTTGCTGCAATGCGCGACCGTAGGAGAATGACAGCGGCCACGGCAGGCTGCCCTTGAACTGCGCGTTCATGGCATTGAGGTGCGCCGTCGCCACTTCATCGCTCTGCCCGCCGGACAGGAACACGATGCCGGCAACCGCCGCCGGCACGGTGCGTTTCAGCGTGCGCACGGTGCGTGCCGCCACTTCATCGACTGGCGCCTGTTTCGCGCATTTCTTGCCCGAGATGACCATCGACGGTTTGAGTACCGTATGTTCCAGCACCACGCGGTGCAGGTAGAGCGCTTCATACAGTGCGTGCAGCGTCCACTCGGTAACTTCCTCACAACGCTCTATGGTGTGGTCACCATCCATCAGCACCTCGGGTTCAACGATGGGCACCAGACCGGCTTGCTGGCAGATCGCGGCATACCGCGCCAGTGCATGGGCGTTGGCGACGATGCAGGTCGTGCTGGGAATGTCGCGCCCGATGTCGATAACGGCACGCCATTTGGCAAACTTGGCGCCAAGCTTGACGTATTCGGCACAGCGCCTGGGCAGATTGTCCAGGCCCTCGGTGATTTTCTCCCCTGCGCACAACGGCAGATCCTGGGCGCCGGTATCGACCTTGATGCCGGGCAACACGCCCGCTTTGGCCAAGGCCTCGACAAACGGCGTACCGTTCGCCGATTTCTGACGCAGCGTCTCGTCGTAGAGGATCACACCACTGATGTGATCGCCGAGTCCGCGGGTCGAAAACAGCAGGTCGCGATAGGCGCGGCGGTGTTCTTCGGTATTTTCAACGTTGATGCCCTGGAAACGCTTGCCGATGGTGCCGGTGCTTTCATCGGCGGCGAGTATGCCCTTGCCCGGCGCTACCATGGCGCGTGCGATGGCTGCGAGATCATTGGTAGACATGGCTGCTCCTGCTGGTCTTATAAGTTGTATCGCTGCTGGACTGCATGTGAAAGCTGCAGAATGGGATGGTATTTGACACGTGACGGTCAGACTTTCCGGTGCTCGCCGACCTTCACTATCTTCATGGTATTGGTGCCACCGGCGCGACCGAAGGGTTCGCCGATGGTCAGCACGATCAAATCCCCTGACTGCACGACGCCGCGCTTGAGCAATTCATCTTCCGCCATTTGCAGCGCCTTTTCGGGATTGCGCGCGCCCCTGAAGCGGACCGGATGCACGCCGCGGAACAGAGTGACCCGGCGGCGGGTCTCGATCACCGAGCTCATTGCGTAAATCGGCACCGCCGTCGACATCCGCGACATCATCAGCGCTGTGCGCCCGCTCTGGGTCATCGCCGCAATGGCCTTGATTTCCAGACCTTTCGCGGTAAACGCTGTGGCCCGCGCAATCGCCTGTTCGACGTCGGTTTGGCCCAGGGCGTTGCGGCGCTCCGGGTACACCATGTCTTCTTTCTCGGCCTCTATGCAGACGCGCACCATGGCGGCTATGGTTTCGACGGGAAACTGGCCGGCGGCGGTTTCCGCCGACAGCATGACCGCGTCCGTGCCGTCGAGCACCGCATTCGCCACATCGGAGACTTCGGCACGGGTGGGGATCGGGCTGGAAATCATTGATTCCATCATTTGCGTCGCAGTGATGGTCAGTTTCTGCTTCTCGCGCGCCATGCGGATCATTTTTTTCTGCAGCGCCGGCACCACGGCGTCGCCGACTTCGACTGCGAGGTCGCCGCGCGCCACCATGATGGCGTCGGAGGCGTCGAGAATTTCTTCCAGCGCCGGTATGGCCTCGGCGCGCTCAATTTTGGAAACAATCAGGCCATGTCCACCCGCCTTGGTCAGCAGGTCGCGCGCCCATTTGACGTCGGCGCCGGAGCGGGGAAAAGACACGCCGAGGAAGTCTGCCTTCAGTTCAGCGGCGAGCTTGATGTCCTGCTTGTCTTTTTCAGTCAGCGCCGGTGCAGTCAGGCCGCCCCCTTTGCGGTTGATGCCCTTGTTGTTCGACAGCGGACCACCCTGTTCGACCACTGTGGTAATGCGTGCGCCGCGGACTGCGGCAACTCCAAGCACGATGCGCCCGTCGTCGAGCAGCAGCGTGTCGCCGGTACGCACATCCTTGGGCAGGTTCTTGTAATCCAGTCCGACGATGTTCTGGTCGCCGAGTTTGCATTCGGCATCGAGCACGAATTTAGCACCCTGCACCAGCGTGATCCTGCCGTCCTTGAATTTGCCGATGCGGATTTTCGGGCCCTGCAGATCGACCAGCACGCCGACTGCGCGACCGGCCTTGCGCGCCAGCTGGCGGACTAAATTGACCCGCGCACGGTGTTCATCGGGGGTGCCGTGCGAAAAATTGATGCGCACGACATCAAGGCCCGCATCAATCATGCGTGCCAGCGTTTTGGCGTCACTGGAGGCGGGCCCCAGTGTGGCGACGACTTTAGTCCTGCGTATCATGCGGAGCCCATCCTAAAAATCCTGCGTCAGTACTGCTTCCGGCGTACTCCGTGCAAGTATTTACCGGTTACCTGGCCCGCTGTTCGAGCACTTCGACCGCGGGCAGCGTCCTGCCTTCCAGAAACTCGAGAAAAGCGCCGCCGCCGGTGGAAATATAGGACACCTTGTCAGCAATGCCGTATTTGGCAACCGCAGCCAGCGTATCGCCGCCGCCGGCGATTGAAAAGGCCTGGGACGCTGCAATGGCTTCGGCGATCACCTTGGTGCCGCCGGCAAATTGATCGTATTCGAACACACCCACCGGCCCGTTCCAGACAATGGTGCCGGCCCGGGCAATCAAATCGGCAAAAACTCGCGCCGTCTTTGCGCCTACATCCAATATCAGGTCGTCAGGCCGCACGGCATCGGCCGCCACCGGATTGGCGCGGGCCAGCGCCGACAGTTCGTCGGCAACTACGACATCGACGGGCAGCGGCACCTGTGCGCCGCGCGCCTTCATGATGTTGATGATCGCCTGCGCCTCGCCGACGAGATCCGGTTCGGCCAGGGATTTTCCGATGTGCATGCCGGTAGCCAGCATGAAAGTGTTGGCGATGCCGCCACCGACTATGAGCTGATCCACCTTGGCGGCCAGCGATCTGAGTATGGTCAGCTTGGTCGACACTTTGGAGCCGGCAACGATGGCCAGCAGCGGCCGGGCTGGTTTCTCGAGCGCCTTGCCCAATGCGTCGAGTTCAGCGGCCATCAGCGGCCCGGCACAGGCAACGGGAGCGAATTTCGCGATGCCATGAGTGGTCGCCTCGGCGCGGTGCGCAGTACCGAAAGCGTCATTGACGTAGACATCGCACAGTGCGGCCATCTTGCGCGCCAGCGCTTCGTCGTTTTTCTTTTCACCCTTGTTGACGCGGCAGTTCTCCAGCAAAACCACTTCACCGGGCTGGACCTTGAAACCGCCAGCTACCCAGTTCTGCACCAACCGCACCGGCTGGCCCAGCGTCTCGGACAGCCGTT
>JBBKXO010000130.1:0-14439 GCA_037969525.1 Burkholderiales bacterium
ATCGGTCGAAGCACAGCGGCAGATCGAAGCGCAGGACACCCTGCCGTTCGAGGATTATCGGCAGCAGTATCTGTCGCCGGAGCGGCTGGGCGTATAAGCGGCAGTCTATTTCTTTTGCGTGCCAATGCTAGCGACTCCGTTAGCTCTGACTCTTGGTATTTGCGTCATATAATCGCGCCACCCCGGTTCATGGACTGAAATTGCACGCGTGATCACAACGATGGCGAAGCGAATTGCGACACCAGCCCTGATCTGCGCCATGGGTCTGCCGGCAACGGCGGCTGCAGAGGGGCAATGGATTGATCTTTTCCCGCTGATGGGAAAAGTCATCCTGCTGGGACTGCCACTCGAGATCGCGCAGTTCTGCTACCACCTCTGGCCGCTGATGGTCGGCCTTGCGGTCCTCGCCTGGATCATCCGTGGCGTCATCGTCAGCAGAGGATGGACCGACCGTATTGATGACGGACTGAGCTGGGGATCGGCCGGAGTGCTCGGCATCATCCTTCGTCCATGGCTCATCACAGGGCTGGCAATATTCACCGTCCTTGTCGCCATCGTGGCGAGCCTGGCCGTGAAACCGGAGCTCCTGCAAAACAAACGATTCTCGTTGAGTCGTCTGGGGCAGGTATTTGTGCCGGTGCCCAAACCCCCGCCCCCGCGGCCCGTCATACCGTTTACGCTGCCCGACGGGCACCCGTGGCCCAAGGTCAGCACAGAATTCCATGAACAGGTTTCGCGGCCCGCTGATTTCGAGGGCCCGTACGCGCTCGAAATCGAGAACACTGTTTATCAGGGCGGTGTTTACGCCAAGCTTTGCGACAGCGAAGCCCTGGATTGCCCCGCGATCCGGGCGGTGTTCATCCCCAAGGGCGGGTCGATCACTCTCAAGGCACTGGCCGGCAGTTCCTATCGATTGCATTACCGGCTCGTTGACGATGAGAGCAAAGTTGCGCGTAGCCGCAATTTCACCCTGCCCGGCAAAGCTTCCTATTACAGCGCGCCGTCAGGTGCCGGCGTGGTCCCGAAAGTGCCGACCGTCGGTCACGGCACGTTTTTGCACGGCGACGCCAACCTGGCGGCGCAGATCAAGCTGGCGGAATCCATGGTGTCGATGGAGTTCAATCCGGCGAACGCTCTGTTCAAGAGAATTCAACCCAAAGAATTTTGAGCCTGTGGCAAATGCCAAAGGCCAGAGTCGGCATTCTTTGACGTACATGAAAACAAGGCTGATTCTGACCCCTGATGTGCGTTACTCGACAAAGGCCGCAGGCATGAGTGGTAAGCTTTAACCGGGTTGATATTGATCTCTTACCTGTGAGGAGAAAATAATGTCAGAAACAGAAAACAAGCCGGAAAAAACAGACTTGGAGAAATCGAAAGACATCATTGCGCAGCTCAAGGACATGCGCCATTACGCCGAATCCAACATAGAAAAACTCACCGCGGGCTGGCTGTTGCTGGACGGCGAATTGAAGAAAAAGAAGTTGGCGAAAAGATTCGAGGACCTGATTTCCGAGCAGAACAAGCTGCACGATGCCGTTGAGGCGGTAATTACCGATTACGAGGAGGAGTGCGAGAAGATGGCGAGCAAGGCGCCGTAGTCACGGATCAGCTTGGGCGGCTAACCCGGCCTGCGCCACACGCTGGCCAGCCAGGGCTGCTGTTCCCGCGGCTGACCTTCGGGCCGGTAATAGTGTGTCAGTTCAGTGAAACCCGCCGCGGTCAGATAGCCGCGCCAGGTTTCAAGATCGTGATAAACGCCGTAACGCCCGCTGCTCCAGCCCGCAGCATTGTCGCCGCGCGGGTTTGAGCTGAACAGCACGCCGCCGGGTTTCAGCGTGGCATGCAGATCGCCGAGCACGCGCGGCAACTCCTGCGCCGGCACATGAAACAGCACGGCATTGGCGAAGACGCCGTCGAAATGCTGCGGCGGCAGATCGAGCTGCAGAAAATCCTGCTGCCACACCGTGCACCCGCTGTAAGCGCGTGCCATGGCGACGAACCGTGCCGCGCCTTCCACGCCGGTCACGGTATGGCCGAGTGCAGCAAACACCTTGAGGTCGCGCCCCGGGCCGCAGCCGAGATCCAGTATCGTGCAGGGCGGCGCGCTCTCGATGTGTTGCAACAGGGCCGCGATATTCTGGCCGACGTCGTGACCGCGCGTACCCTGCCAGAAGGTTTCGGCGTGCACGTCGTAATGCTCCAGCGTGACGCGGGTGATGTTTTCCAGGTCCTGGTCAGACAGTTTCATAGCTGTTTCGTCGGTTGATCCACATGGCAGGGGCGGGGGTTCCGCTGCCTGCTGAGAAAATCGTGTTGGGGCTCATAAATACTGACCTGCCTGATCTACGAGGGATAGACAAAAATATCAATAAAAACAACTAGTTATAATATAATACCTGCTTGGCCTCTATATATACCGCAAACCGGACATGACCACCAACGTGCTGATCCTCTGCACCCACAACTCCGCGCGCAGCGTGCTGGGCGAGGGCATGCTCAATCACTGGGCGCGGCGGCTGGGGCGCGACGTGCGCGCGTACAGTGCGGGCAGCGCGCCCAGCGGGCAGGTCCATCCGCTTGCACTCGAGGTGCTCAACAACTCCGGCATCGACACTGCCGCCTTTCGCAGCAAGGGCTGGGATGAATACGCCGCGCCCGGCGCGCCGCCGATGCGCATCGTGATCACGGTGTGCGACAGTGCTGCCGCTGAAACCTGCCCGGTGTGGCGCGGCAGCCCGGTCACTGTGCACTGGAGTTATCCCGATCCGTCGCAGGCGCCGGGTGGCACGGACGAGCGGCGCCGCGCGTTTGATCGCACACGTCTGGCCCTCGGCGAACGCATGCGGCAGTTGGTGGAGTTGCCACTAGCGACGCTCAGCGACACCGAGCTGCAGGCGGCGCTCAACGCCATCCACCGCGCACCCGCCGCGGGCCCAGCATGAGCACCCGCTGCGAAATCACCGCCAAGCACGCGGCCAGCGCGCCGCTCAGCGTATTCGAACGCTACCTCACCGTATGGGTGGCCCTGTGCATCATTGTCGGCATCGCGCTGGGGCAGTACTTCCCCGGCGTGTTCCAGGCCATCGGCCGCATGGAATTCGCGCAGGTCAATCTGCCGGTCGGGCTGCTGATCTGGGTGATGATCATCCCGATGCTGGTCAAGGTGGATTTCGGCGCGCTGCACGAAGTGCGCCGGCATGTGCGCGGCATCAGCGTCACGCTGTTCGTCAACTGGCTGGTGAAACCGTTTTCGATGGCCTTCCTCGCCTGGCTGTTCATCCGCCACTGGTTCGCGCCGCTCCTGCCGCCAGACCAGATCGACAGCTACATCGCCGGCCTGATCCTGCTCGCGGCGGCGCCGTGCACTGCAATGGTGTTCGTGTGGAGCCGGCTCACCAACGGTGATCCGCTGTTTACTCTGTCGCAGGTGGCGCTCAATGACACGATCATGGTGTTTGCGTTCGCCCCCCTGGTCGGCTTGCTGCTCGGCCTGTCGGCGATCATCGTGCCGTGGGCTACGCTGGTGACATCGGTGGTGCTCTACATCGTCATCCCCGTGATCCTTGCGCAACTGTGGCGCAGGGCACTGCTGGCCAAAGGCGAGCCTGCCTACGACGCGGCAATGGCCAAAGCCGGTAACTGGTCCATCGCAGCACTGCTCGCCACACTGGTGCTGTTGTTTGCCTTTCAGGGCGAGGCGATCATCGACCAGCCGCTGATCATCGCGCTGCTCGCCGTGCCCATCCTGATCCAGGTGCTGTTCAATTCAGGGCTCGCCTACTGGTTGAACCGCGTGGTGGGTGAGAAGCACAGCATCGCCTGCCCGTCAGCGCTCATCGGCGCATCTAACTTCTTCGAGCTGGCGGTGGCGGCGGCGATCAGCCTCTTTGGTTTTCAGTCGGGTGCCGCACTGGCCACCGTGGTCGGCGTGTTGATCGAAGTGCCGGTGATGTTGCTGGTGGTGCGGGTGGTGAATGGATCGAAAGGCTGGTACGAGAGGCGGTAGGTGCCCGCGGTGCGGGGATCGCATCGTTGATCAAGCAATCGTCTCCGGCGCCGTTCAGCTTTTGCTGAACGCTGGTGTTCGCTCATTTATGAGCATCCACCGTTCTGCTCAGAGCATCCGCTTGATCTCCTGGTAGTCGCCGTTGGTTTTGAGCGTGACCGTGACTTCAGCGTTGGTCCGGTTGCGCCAGAACCAGCCGTGCGTGCCATCAAAGGCGGCCTGCAGCGTGCCGGTGTCGCGGGTGGTGTTCCGGCCTTTGCCGTAACCGTGATAGAAATCTTTTGGCGCGTTGACCGTATCACCATGGGTGTCGTAGTTGACTGGTCCACCCTCTGTGGTCCATTCGTAGCGCACGCTGGCATCCTTGCGCATGGTGAGTTTGATTTCCGCACCTTGCCCGGGTTTCAGCCGGACGGTCATGGTGTGTTGCTGGCCTGATGCTGTTTCTTTGGCGGGGCTGGCTGGCGGCATCGTGGCGACCTGCTTTGCGGCGGGCGGCGCAGCCGGCACAGTCGCTTGCGGTTTTGGTGCTGCAGGTGCTGCTTGCTCCGCAGTGGCTTCGGTCGAAAGCGCCGTCTTGATCTCGCCCATTTTGGTGAGGCCCAGCACGCGGCCGATGCCGGTCGGGTCTATGCCATATTCGGCGGGCAACACAGCAGTGATGAGCAGGCCGGCGGCGATCAGCGCGGCAACCGCGGTGGAACGCAGCAACCGCGCGGTGCCCGGCAGTTCAGCGCGTGTGGGAAGGTCGGTGTTGTACATATCGAATACTCCGCAGAATTCAGGTAACAATCAGAAAATAATCAGGAAAATAATCAGGTAACAATCAGGAAACGAATCAGGCGACAAAGAGGCCGGTGAGGTGGTAGCCAATCAGCATGAATCCCGCGCTCATCATGGCCACATTGGCGGTATAGGCGTGCCTGAAGAAACCCGCAGTCCGCCGCCAGTAACCCATCACAATCAAAAAGACACCCAGCGCCAGCAACTGCCCGATCTCAACGCCGACATTAAAGGCCAGCAGGTTGGGCAGCAGGCCGTCACGTGCGATCTCGTACTCCTGCACCTTGGTGGCCAATCCAAAGCCATGGAACAAACCGAAAATCAGGGTGGCTGCCCGGGTGTCGGGCTGCACGCCAAACCAGCGCTGATAGGCACCCAGGTTGTCGAGCGCCTTGTACACCACCGACAGGCCGATGATCGCGTCGATCAGATAGGGGTTCACGTTCACGCCCGCATACACGCCATAGAGCATCGTGACCGAATGGCCGATCGCGAACAGGCTGACGTAGAGCGCAATGTCTTTCAGCTTGTACAAAAAGAAGATCACACCGGCGAGAAACAGCAGATGGTCGTAACCGGTGACCATGTGTTTTGCGCCGAGGTAGGTAAAGGGCAACAGATGCGTGCCCGAGATCTCCTGGATATAGCCTTTGTCGCCATCGGCCACGCCATGCGCATGAGCGGCCGCGTTGGCGAGCAGGAAGAACAGTGCGCCGGCGAGGATATGCAGGTAATGGCGGATGCGGGGCGGGCGTGCTGAGTGCAGCCGCCCGGGGAAGCATCCGCGGAGCAGAATATTCATGAACATTTCCGATGCAGTTGAGTCATGGACCTGAGCGTCCGCGATGATGCCTGATCAGCCGTGACTAAAACAGTGTTAAATGTTTGACTCTACTAACCCCGTGCCAATGGGGTCAGTGTGACTGCTCTGAAAAGTTTCATTGACCCCAATGAACTAACCCCCTGCGCAGACCATTTTTATGCATAAAATGGAATGCCAGTGCATTCGCGGTCCCGATGAAATGGAATTTGCCCATGAGTAATGTAGAAATAAGGCAGGTGAAACTGGTTAAACCCGGCGAAGGTTCAGCCGAGGTCGAGCAGATTTATGACGAAATCAGCAGGGTCAAGGATCCGCGCTGGCTTGGCCCGTTGTTTGGTTTCTTTGCGGTTGTGCCACCGCTGCTCAAGGCCTGGTGGGAATTGCAGAAGCAACTCGAGCTGCTCAAAGGCCATGTGCCGCGTGAACTGATGAACAGGATCGCGATGGTCTGCGCAGTGGCTACGGATTGCCCGCGCTGCATCAATTTTCACAAATCGGATCTCATTGACCGGTTGCAGCTGAGCCCGGCCGAGATCGACAAGCTGCATGATTTTGAAAACTCTGATCTCCCGGATGCGGAAAAAGCGGTGTTCAGGGTGGCGCGCAAACTCACCCTGAACGAGGCCATGTCAGATGAGGAATTCAACGCGCTGCGCGAGGCCGGCTATGACGATCCCGCAATCGTTGAGATTGTCTCCGTAGCCCTGATGGAGGGCGCTTTTGCCCGCCATGCCAGTGTTTTTGCGCGATTCGAAGATGGCATGCAGTGGCCCGCGCAGCACACCCCGTCTCCTGAATATCGCAAAGTCATCGATAAATAATCCACGATAGCCCGAGGTGAATCCAGAATGAATGCCGACAAACGCCCAGCTGGCGAAAGTACGATGGTTGCGCTTAATGCGCGGCCGCAGGAAATTGAAATCGATATTCAGCGCACGGCCATCGTTGTGGTGGACATGCAAAATGCCTACGCCACCAAAGGCGGCATGCTGGATCTGGGCACCGGCCTCGATGAGGCCCGCATTGGACTTGTCATTGCGGCAAACAAGCGCCTGCTGCCTGCGGCCCGTGCTGCCGGTGTCAAGGTGATCTACCTCCAGTTTGGTTACAAGCCTGATCTCAGTGACGCAGGCGGCCCGCACTCACCCAACATCCGCAAGCAAATGGCTTTCCGCATGATCAAGGAGCGGCCTGCCGACCGGGATAAACTGATCGTCGAAGGTACCTGGGGCTGGGAGATCATTGATGATCTGAAACCCGAGCCGGGAGACGTGGTGGTGCAGAAGTCGCGTTACAGTGGTTTTGCCGGGACGACGCTGGAAAGCCAGCTCCGCGGTCTCGACATACGCCACCTGATCTTCACCGGTGTGGCAACCAACGTGTGCGTGGAGAGCACTGCACGAGAAGCCTATTTCCGGGAATTCTGGCCGATCCTGGTCGAGGATGCGATGGACCACACGGGCCCGGACTTCGTGCGACAGGCAACGCTCTACAATTTTGAATCGAAAATGGGCTGGGTCACCAAAACGGAAGATGTGCTGCGTATCCTCAAAGGGTGAGTAACCAGCACACCCTGGATCAGGGGTAACTTTTTCCCGTTGATGATAAAAATGCTGGTTCTGATCCGAGTTGTATTCCTCGCGCACTATTCTTTCGTCTTGGAATTGGCCGCACTGATTGATCACCACGAACAAGGATCTGCAAATGGAAAAGCTGGAAGTCGTGAGTCCCGCTGGATTCAGCGCGGTGAAAATCAGTGGCGCCGCGCATCGCATCAATGATCTTAACGGGAAGACCGTTGGTGAAATCTGGAATGGCGTTTTCAAGGGTGATCTTACGTTCCCGATGATCCGCAAGCGCCTGAAGGAAAAATATCCAGGCGTAAAAATCATCCCATACACCGAGTTTTATCATCTGCCCGGCAGCGACATTCCGCAGCAGCAGCGTGAACTCGCACGACAGCTCGTCGCGACCGCCTGGCAAAAAGGCTGCGACGCGCTAATTACCGGCAACGGCGCCTGAGGCAACTGTGCCCCGGCCGCGGCGCGGCCGGCAGCAGAAGCCGAGAAAGCCGGAATTCCGAGCGTGGTCATCACCACGACCGGTTTCTCCGCGCAGGCTCGTTTTACCGGAAAGGCGTGGGGTGTTGAGGATCTCCGTATCGCCGAATACCCGGGACCTATCGGCATCCACGACGCCGACCAGATCGCACGCAACGTCGAATCAGTTCTTTTTGATGGCATCATCCGCGGGCTGACCAGCGAAGCGGGCGCGCCGGGCACGGGGTCAAAGAGCGGTCGCTATGATCAGCGTGATGTCGTGTGTATCGGTACCGCAGATGAAGTCAATCGCCACTTTGCTGCGCAGGAATGGACCGACGGGCTGCCGGTCGTTCCGCCGACGATAGCGCGCGTTGAGCAATTCCTCAAATTCACCACGCGTGCACACGACGAAGTGATCGCGGTGCTGCCCTCGGCGAATCTGTGCGCGACACCCTGGAACGTTGCGGTCAATGCAGTCATGGCAGGCTGCCGCCCCGAACACATGCCTTTGATGATCGCCGCCGTGGAGGCCTTGGGTGATGAACGTTGCAGCCTGGCCAACCTGGGCAGCACGTCGGGGATATTTCCGTATGCGCTCATCAATGGTCCGATCGTCAAGCAACTGGGGATCGAGCATGGCGCCCAACTCGTATCGCGCGGACCGAATCCCGCCATTGGTCGCGCCATCGGCCTGATCGTGAGGAATATCGCCGGATTTCGCCCGGGCACCAGCTACATGGGGACGTTCGGATACCCGCTGGCCTTCACGCTGGCCGAAGCCGAAGAGGGCACACCCTGGGAGCCGTTCCACGTGCAGCAGGGTTACGACCGCAATGCGAGCACCGTCACCATCGGCGTGACCAACAACTGGGGCGCGTCGCCCGCGGCCTACGACACACCAGACCAAAGCGGCGCTGAGACCGCCCTGCAACTGCTGGCACGGGAGATCACGCACAAGACGCGGCTCTTCAACTTTCCGGCCAGCGGCCCTGACGCCGAGACGGTGATGATCACGCTATTGATTTCTCCCTCTGTTGCCAGGGCGCTCGCGGCTGCCGGTTATACCAGGGAGGATGTGATTCGACAGGTCTATGAGAAAGCTCGAATGCCACTACGCGAATTCGACTGGGTGCTGAAATACACCGCAATTGCGCGCACGACCGCTCGCGAGCGTGCGGAAGCGGGCATCTATCCGAAAGCGTTTATGGGCGCACCGGACGATATCGTTCAAGTGCTATCGAGCCCCGATCTTTTGAGCGTAGTGGTGTGTGGCGACCCGCACCGTAATCGCATCATGGTGCTGGAAGGGGGGCATACCCGACCGACCACGAAACCCATTACGCTGCCATCGAATTGGGACGAACTGCTCGCGAATTCGTCAAAGTAATAACTCTATGGGGTCAGAGTAACTTTTAAAAATTTATACAGACCCTGTTTATTCTATATGCGGGCGCAAAAAAGTTACACTGCCCTATTAACCCTGAGGCACATCGCATGAAGTTTAAGCTGGCCGAGAATTCGTTGTTCGCAATCCTGATGCGCCAGAGCTGGTGGGTGAGCGCGCTGGTGGCAGTCGCCGTGTTCGCACTGGTGCAGAACTTCATGGCGTGGGGCTATGCGCTCTTTGCCACCACGCCCTTCACCGTCATCATGCTGATGGTCATCTGGAAACAGATCCGCACGCCCAGCGGCGCGCGACTGGAAAAAGCACTGGAGAGGATCCGCAGCCTGCCCTGGGAGGATTTGGCGCAGGCGCTGGAGACCGGGTTCAGGGCCGAGGGCTATGCCGTGCGGCGTGTCAAAGGCGCGGCCGATTTCGAGCTGGATAAACTGGGGTACGTGACGCTGGTGTGCGCGCGGCGCTGGAAGGTTGCGCGTACGGGCGTGGAGCCGATCAGAGAGTTGGCGGAGGCCGGCGAGAAACAAGACGCGAGGGGATGCCGGTATGTGGTGGCTGGGGAGCTGACCGAGCAGGCGCGAATATTCGCGCAGCAGAAGGGCGTGAAGCTGGTGGAGGGCGTGGAATTGGTGCGGCTGGTTCGCGTTTAGGTCCGGGGAAACACAGCAGCGGCTGATCCGGGGGGCGAACAGGGTTAGCGCAGCTTTTTAAAATTTTCACTGTCCTCATTTATTCCAGGTAGAAGCACGCAGGTCGGACGCAATGCCATGAACAGCAAAACGGATCATCAGGATACAGAAGCGCAGCCGCCGCATCCGCCGCAGGGCGCAGACGCGCCATCTGCGCCCGCGCAGCAGTTGTCCGCGAAGCGCCTGATCGCGCTGATTGCCGGGCCTGTGCTGACAGCGGTGCTGTTGATGCTGCCAGCGCCAGACGCCATGACGCCCGAAGCGTGGCGGCTGGTGGCGCTGGCGGTGTGGATGGTCGCGTGGTGGATAGGTGAGGCGGTGCCGATCCCGGCCACCGCGCTGTTGCCGATTCCGCTGATGCCACTGCTGGACATCGTAGCAATCGGGCCGGTGGCGGCCAATTATGGCCATCCGCTGATATTCCTGTTCCTCGGCGGATTCCTGCTCGCCGCTGCGATGCAGCGCTGGGGATTGCACAAACGCATTGCGCTGAACATCGTCTTCATCGTCGGCACCAGTGCGGGCGGCATCATCGTGGGCTTCATGGTGGCCACGGCCTTTTTGTCGATGTGGATATCCAATACCGCCGCGACCATCATGATGTTTGCCGTGGGCCTGTCCGTCATCGATTTTGTCGCGAAAAAAACACCAGACCAGTCGATGGTGCGCAACTTTGGCGTTGCCCTGATGCTGGGCATTGCCTACTCGGCATCGATAGGCGGTGTCGGCACGCTGATCGGCTCACCCCCCAACGCGCTGCTCGTGAGCTACCTGCAGAGCAACCACAACATCCAGATCGATTTCTTCACCTGGATGAAGTTGGGCATACCGGTGGTGCTGGTCATGCTGCCGGTGACCTGGCTGGTGCTGACGCGGGTGATCTTCCCTGTCCGCGATCTGCGCATCGGCGACGCGGGCGAGGTCATCAAAAGCGAACTCGCGGCACTGGGCGCAATGTCCACGGGCGAGCGTGCGGTTGCGATTGTTTTCGTGTCTGCGGCACTGGGCTGGATTCTGCGCCAGCCGCTTGCCGAGTGGAGCGGACTGGCGATTACCGATACGACCATTGCGCTGGTTGCCGCACTGCTGCTGTTCGCGTGGCCGGTCTCGCGCGCGCAAGGCCAGTTCGTGCTTGACTGGGAGTCGGCGCGCGGCATTCCCTGGGGCGTGTTGCTGCTGTTCGGGGGCGGTCTCGCGCTCGCCCATGCGTTCAATGAAACGGGCCTCGCCGAATGGATAGGTACGCAGGTGTCGGGGCTCGACGTCAGCACCTGGGTGCTGATATTAATCGTCACTACGGCCATCGTTTACCTGACAGAGATCACTTCCAACACGGCCTCGACAGCCACCTTCCTGCCGATACTCGGCGCCGTCGCCATCGGTTTGGGGCTGGACCCAAGGCTGCTTGCGGTGCCCGTGGCGCTGGGCGCATCCATGGCGTTCATGATGCCGGTGGCCACGCCGCCCAATGCGATTGTGTTCTCCTACGACGGACTCAAACTGGGTGACATGGTCAGGGCCGGCATCTGGCTCAACATCATTGCCATCACCGTGATTTTCGGGGCGATGGTCCTGCTCGCGCCGCTGGTCTTCGGTGTGTGACTGGTCCTGCGCCTGCAGGAAATCGGGCTGGCCCCCGGGATACCTCACACTGACCCCATTTACTTTTTATTTTCCCGATGGCTTGAGGGTGGTCAGCCCGAGACTTTCCCAATCCTGCATACCGCCGCGATACCAGAGAATTTTGTGCGCCGGATAGCCGATTTTCAGCAGGCCCTTGATGGTGGTCGGTGACTGTCCGCACCAGGAGCCATTGCAGAACAGCGCCAGCGTCTTGACCTCATCGAAATTCCAGAAGTCATCCCGCCGTTTAGCACCCAGTTGCCTTTCCAGAATTTCTTGCACGGCGACCGGATCCGACTTGCCGATGTTCAGTGTGTCCCACGGGATGTTCACCGTCCCGGGAATAATGCCTTTTTCTACCCAGGCCGACGTACGCGAGTCGATCACCAGTATGGACGCATCGCCGTCGCTTATTTGCTTGAGAAATCGCAACACTTCAAGTTCCGCGATTGTCTTCACACCGGGCGCCAACTCGCTGGGCTGTATGCAGAACGGCGGGCATTTGCGCGAGGTCCTGGCGAACTCCGGATTGATGGAGTTGCCCTGATCCTGATTGCGCATGATGGTGACCATGTGGCCGTGATGCATCACGGCCACCGACGCCAGATCGCCGCTGATGTTCACCTCCAAAGCCGAAGATTCGCCCGGCGCAGGCAGATCAGCCGGCAATGCGGCTGAAGCAGGCCGTTGGTCATTATTCATGTCTTGAGGCTTGCGTACACCCGCTGTAGCAGTTTCAGGACTTCCTTGCCCCTGGCATCAGGAATCACTTTCCCCACATCCCGTATCCATTGCGCCACGACTTGCCGTGCTGCTCCTTGGTGAGCACCGCGTCGGTCTGTTTCCGTGTGCTGAGCGACAGGTCGAACATCTGGTGCCGCAGGTCTGACATCTTGCGGAAATTCTTGCTGAGCGCGTCATCATTGCGGTTGTCCGAGTAATACTGCTCGTTCATGTGCGCTTGCTCATCCTCCATTTTCCCCATCAACTCCCACTGCTTGCGCCGTGCATTCTCCTGAATCTTGGAGATCTTGCTGCGTTGCTCCGCGCTGAGATTCACATTGGATTGCGGACCGTAGTCACCCATCATGCCGGGGCCCATGCCGTAGCCCTGACCCTGGCCGTAACCGCCCATCATGCCGTGGCCCATGTTGTAGCCCTGATTCTGGCCGTAGCCCTGACCGTAACCGCCCATCATGCCGTGGCCGTACGCGCCTTGCGGCTGGTCGGCCACTGCGCTGGCTGCCATCATCGTTCCGCCTATCAGAATGGCGGCACTCAAGGCCTTGCGAAGGTTCATGCGTTTCATGGATAAACTCCATTCCGGGTTGATTAAATTCATATTTCCATTAATGGCGACTAATTGCTGCCGAGGCCTGCTGTGAGCACTAGGCAACACGTCCGCCACGGCCCGGGCGTGATCGAGATAAAACAGATTCACTTCCCCTTTTGAGAGACGATCCAGGCCACCAGGCCGGCAACCACGATGACGAGCAATAGCGGTAGCAATATCCCGCCGTATCCCCCGCCCATCCAGCCGCCGCCATAGCCGTCCATCATGCCGCCCGAGCCCATGCCGTAGCCGCCTTGCGACTGGGCCAATGCGCTTGTTGTCACGATCGATCCGCATATCAATAGGGCGGTGCTTAAAGCACTTTTAAGGTTCATGCGTTTCATGGCTAAACTCCATTTCGAATTGATTAAATGCAGGTTTCCGCTACTGGTTACAAGGCGCAGCGGCGGAATCCGCCAGGCCAATTGGAAGAATCTCTTTCTTTTATACAGGCCGGACTATTCGGCGGCCGTACGCTGGCGCGCATAGTACTTCCACGGTTTGTCGGGTTAAAGGTGCCTGATTCTTACTTCATCTCAGGCGAGCGACGGCGCTACTGAAAACCAATCAGGCGCTGCCCCCCTTATCACCTGCCGCAGGCGGTGCGGGCTCGGATGGCGACTCGTCTGCGCCGTCATGGCTGCGTATCGAGTCATGGCCATGGTGATCTTTCACCCGGCCAAGACTGCTTTCCAGGGACCGCTTCAGCTTGTCGGAGGCGCCGCTGAACGCTTCGTTGAGTGAAACGGCCTGGTGGCTGACTGCAACCGGCTGGCGGCCGGAGAGCCGTGCCTCAATCAGGCAACGCTTGTCGCTGCCCCCGGACTTGCCGCTGTCCTCATCGCTTAGGTGCACTTCGACGCGCGTGATGTATTCACTGAAGTGACCGAGGGCATGATTCACCCCGGTCTCAACCCAATGGACCAGCCCCTCATTGCCCTCAATGTTGTCATCCGTATTGACTTGAATTTGCATGTGTTTTCCCTATGAAGTGCTACGTTGCAGGAAGGAGGCCGTTCCAGGCGCGGGTAGCAGTCAGTGCTGCGCGCACGATGTCAGGGCGATCGGCCCGGTCGTAGCTTCGATTATCGCCATCCATGCACAACCTACTGTGCGTTGTCACACATAGGTCTATGGGATTAAAGGTGCCGGTGTCGATTTGCCGAAAAAGAAATCGAATTCGGTACCTTTGAATTCCTTTTAATCTATGATTCGCCAGAATCGCGACGGCTCATCGCGCGGTTCAGTTTCACATTCAATTTCACGGTTTAATTCATTGTGTCGGGCGCTTTCAGGCGCATCCAAAGGGGAGGATCATGATCCGCGAGAAACTGTTTGTGCTGGGGCTGGCAATCTGGGCGTCCGCTGCTCCGGCGATGGCCGCAGAGGCCGCCAAGAAGTATCCCAATCGGCCGATCCGCATGATGATGCCCAACGCGCCGGGCAGCTCGACCGACACGCTGGGCCGCGTGGTGGCCAACAAGCTGGGCGACGTGCTGGGCCAGCAGGTGGTGGTCGACAACCGTGCCGGCGCGGGCGGCATCCTCGGCATGGAGATCGCCAAGAGCGCCAACCCCGACGGCTACACCATCGTCTCCGCTTCTTCTGCCGCGATGTCGATCGCGCCCCACCTGCACAAGAAGCTCCCTTACGACCCGCTCAATGACTACGCCTTCCTGACGCTGTTCGCGGCGACGCCCAATGTGCTGGTGGTCAACCCCACGCTGCCGGTGAAGAG
>JBBKXO010000131.1:0-6161 GCA_037969525.1 Burkholderiales bacterium
GGCATACGATGCCACTTTAGCCAC
This sequence comes from Burkholderiales bacterium, assembly GCA_037969525.1. Lineage (GTDB taxonomy): Bacteria > Pseudomonadota > Gammaproteobacteria > Burkholderiales > SG8-41. The sequence goes on from JBBKXO010000131.1 coordinate 25, forward strand.
GCAACACTAGGGGGCAGAGTTAGCATTGAGTACAAGGTACCGGAGTCGATTTCTTTTCGACCTTTGCCCAACGACTGAACACACTACCCGCGGCCGGGCCAGCTGCCCGGCGGCGCATTCTTGTGCTTGCCCGACCAAAAGCGCCTGTAAACGACTACGACGCGCCCTAAAGGCTTGCGGCCAGGCGCATCTCCAAGTAAAAATGACGGTGGGCGTGTCGCGAAGGACGTGGCGACCATTCGATCGAGATCCAGCAATCAGGAGGATTGAACTTGGAAACGCTAGAAAGCTTTTTCGCCGTCATCGGCGACCTCACCTGGGGCTGGGCGCTGATTCCTTTTCTCGTCGTGCTCGGCCTGTTCTTCACGGTGGCCACCGGCTTCGTGCAACTTCGGTATTTCGGGCGCATGTTCCGGGTGCTGGCCGGGCAGAACGAAGCGGCCGATCCGAATGCGATCTCGGCACGCGAGGCACTCCTGATCTCGGTCGGTGGGCGCGTCGGCGGTGGCAACATCGCCGGCGTTGCGGTCGCGATCACGCTCGGTGGCCCCGGCGCGGTGTTCTGGATGTGGGCGATCGCGGCGGTCGGCATGGCCACGAGCCTGATCGAATGCTCGCTGGCCCAGTTGTACAAGCGCCGGGAGGCAAACGGTGACTTCCGCGGCGGGCCGGCGCGCTCCATCCTGTTTGGCCTGGGCTCCGACTACGGCTGGCTGGCCGTGCTTTATGCGGTGTGCCTGATCGCCTCGTTCGCGATCGGTTTCAACGCCTTCCAGGGCAATACCGTGGCTGGTGCCGCACTCGACAGCCTGGGTATCGAACGCATCTGGACCGGCCTGTTCCTGGCCGTCTGCACCGGGTTGATCGTCTATGGCGGCATCCACCGCATCGCCAAGGTGGCCGACGTGCTCGTGCCGGTGATGGCCTTGGGCTACATCATCATGGCATTGCTGGTCATCGTGATGAACATCGGCGAGGTGCCTGGCGTGATCCGTTCGATCGTCATGAATGCCTTCGGTTTGGAGGAGGCGGTCAGCGGCGGCATGGGTGCAGCACTGGCACAGGGCCTGCGCCGCGGCCTGTTCTCGAACGAGGCCGGCCTGGGCTCGGCGCCCAACGTGGCGGCCACGGCGGACGTGCGCCATCCGGTCAGCCAGGGCATCACCCAGTCGCTGTCGGTGTTCATCGACACCTTCGTCATCTGCAGCTGCACCGCGTTTATCATCCTGCTCGGCAAGGTCTACGTGCCCGGCGCCGAAGGGATCAATGGTGTCGCGCTGACGCAGCAGTCGCTGGTCTCGCACCTGGGCGAATGGGCCCAATACGCACTCACTGCCGCGATCATGCTGTTTGCCTTCAGCTCCATCATGTACAACTACTACCTGGGTGAGAACGCGATGTCGCTCATGACAACCAAACCGGTCGCGATACACGGGCTGCGCCTGGTCGTCGTGGGCATCGTGTTCCTGGGCGCTGTTGCGCCGGCCGCCACGGCGGTGTTCTTCTTCTCCGACCCGATGATGGGCATCCTTGCCGTGGTCAACCTGCTGGCACTGATGATGCTGTTCCCGACGGCCAAGCGGCTGATCGTCGACTTCCGCGAACAACTCGCGGCCGGCGTGGCGCGTCCGGTTCTCGACCCCGACAAGTTCAAGGACCTGAACATCGACCGTTCAGCATGGACCGGCAAGGACCCGCTGGCTCCAGCGAAATAATAAGAAAATCAAAGAACAGTAGGGGTCGGGTTGGTAGTTCTTTTGCCGACGCCGTTTTGAAAAAAATGGCCAACCCGACCCTTTCTGTATTTCTGTTGGCCCGGAGCGGCCTTGTTCCGGTGACCAACACGCCGGCCGAGTTCGGCGCTTATCTGCGCGCCGACATCGAGAAGTGGGCGCGCGTGATCAAAGAAGCCAACATTCGGGTGGAATAATCCTCCAGCGCGTAAAAGAATTAATGCGGCCAGCCCGAACATGGGTCAGCCGCTATTATATTGTAACCAATTGTTTTTATTGATATTTTTGCCTATCCATTGTTGGGGGGTTTCCGTGCTGATCTGCAACAGCGATGCGTTCGCCGGGATGGGCGGGAAATCAGTGATTTTTTCCTGAGGATGCGCCATTGCGGCGCCGCCCCATTTCGTAGTCCCCATATCAATCCGTCAAGCGATGGTGTCGCCCGTCTTGCGTACGATAACGAACAGAATGTCGCGATGGCATGCAGCAATATCATCCCGGATATTTGGCTCTCCTTAATCAATCAACACTTGAAATTCCCTGCCCGGCCAATCAATGCTGCGGCGCGAAAAGGCAATACCATGGAACGCATCATCGCAGGACGATTCCAGTCAAAAGACAGCGCTGACGCCGTGGCGGTAGTGCTTGGGCAATATATCGACACTGCGGACATCTGTATTTTTCACAATAATCCGCCGGGTCAGCACGATGCCTATGCCCTCGGTGGCGATGAAGATGCAGATCCCGGCGCCGAAGGCGCGGAGAAATCGGCGGTGGGCACGGCCATTGCTGCAGGACTTGCCGCAGGTGCGGTTGGCGCATTGGGCGGCCCGGTGGTCGCGCTCGCCGCTGCGGCAACCGGCGCTTATGTTGGATCGTTGGGCGGCGCACTGCAAGAACTCGGCGATGATGATGGCAAGCTGCATGCCCCCGACAACCGCCCGGGCGGGGTGATGCTGTCAGTACGCATTGCAGATCCAGCGAACGAAACGCGCGTGATCGACACCCTGCGCACTGAAGGCGCGGCGGATATCGAGCAGGCGGATGGCAAATGGCTCAATGGTGACTGGGTGGATTTTGATCCGGTTACAGCGCCGCGGCTGGTGAAAAGCAAGGCCAACTGATTCTGCAGGCTTCTGAGGGCAGCACCGCCGCCCCCACGGGGCGCGGCAAAAAGCAGCACCACCTGGGACCAAAGGTGCCGGAGTAGGTTTCTTTTTGAGCGATTGATCTTAGCCTGCGTATACCAGGAAAAATATCCACTCCGGTACCTTTGATGTTCCGGTACCTTTGATGTTCGCCTAGTCGAACGCGGCTTCCACACGCGATCGGCGCGCCGTTTGACCTTTCGCCGAATGCCCGCCATCTCATGGTCACGTCATCCGATATCCTTAACGCCAAAATCCTGATCGTTGACGATCAGGAAGATTTGGCGCTGCTACTCGCGCTAATGCTGGGCAGCGCCGGCTACACTTCCGTCACATTGACGCTGGACCCACTCGAGGTCTGCGAGCTTCACCGCAAGAATGGCTACGCCCTGATCGTGCTCGATCTCCAGATGCCGCGCATGGATGGTTTCCAGGTGATGGAAGGCCTGAAGGAAATTGAGACCGCGGGCTACCTGCCGGTGCTGGCTATTACCGCCCAGCCGGCTCACAAGTTGCGCGCGCTGCAGAGCGGCGCGAAGGATTTCATCAGCAAGCCGTTCGACCATGCCGAGGTGCTGATGCGGGTTCACAACATGCTGGAAGTCCGCCTGTTGCACGAGGCGGCCTGCGAGCACGGCAAGATGCTGGAATCCCTGGCGCTGCAGGACCCGCTGACGGGGCTTGCGAACAGGCGGCTTCTGACCGACAGAATGTCGATAGCCATGGCTCATGCACGAAGGAACAAGAGCGCCATGGCAGTGGTGTATCTGGACCTGGACGGATTCAAGCAGGTCAACGACACGCTGGGGCACGGCGCCGGGGACGTTCTGCTGAAAATGGTCGCGGAGCGCCTGGTGGCAACGGTACGCGAGGTGGATACGGTGGCGCGCCTGGGCGGTGACGAATTCATATTGGCGCTGTGGAGCGTCAGCGGCACCGACGATGCGGCCACGGTGGCGTCGAAAGTGATCGAGGCGGTGTCGCAGCCCTACGAGATCGAGGGCCATACCGTCAGCATGACCACCAGCGCGGGTGTCGGCATCTATCCCGCCCATGGCGAGGACGCGGACACGCTGATGAAGAGCGCGGACCTGGCCCTGTACGAGGCCAAGAGCGCGGGCAAGAACGCCTATCGAATCTCGGATCGAGTATTAAAGAGGCCACTCTAGCCCCTGGCGTGCACTTAACTCGTTCCGAACGTTCGTTGGAAAGCTTCCTGTCCGATGGGTGTGATGGTGACAACACGAGAAAACAGTAGAACAGTAGGGGTCGGGTTGGTAGTTCTTTTGTCGACGCCGTTTTGAAAAAAATGGCCAACCCGACCCTTTCAGTTGCCTTCTATTGAACTACGCCGCCAGCACCAGATGCCCCACCTTGGCTTTCGCCGGTCGCACGCTGATTTCAATGTCGTAACCCAGCCGCGTCAGGCAATCCATCAACTTGCGTTCGGAAAGGTTGGAGAGATCGCCGCGCATGATCCCCGACACTTTGGGCTGGGTAAGCCCCATGCGCTTGGCCGCCTCGTGCTGTGTCAGACCAAGGTGCCGTAGGGCCTTGCGAATTTCGATCACGAGCCCGGTCTTGATCTTGAGTTCTTCGGCATCGGGCAGCCCCAGATCGGCATACACATTGCCGGAACCGCGCCGGACTTCAACGCCTTCAATTCGCCGTTTTTTCATTTCGCAACTCCTGCGCATAAGCCTCCGCCACCTTGAGCCTTGCGCGAATAATGTCGATGTCGTCTTTCGGGGTGGCGATGCCGCGCTTGCTCTTCTTCTGAAAACAGTGAAGCACAAACACGGCTTCCTCAAACTTTACGGTGTACACCGCACGATAGGTACCCGCGATGTCGTTTTCCACTACTTCCAGTACGCCCGCGCCGCTGAATCCCTTGAGCACTTTGGCGGCGTCATGCCGGTCGCCGGCCTGCGCCAACGACAAGGCAAACCCGAAAAACCGCCGCACGTCGGGCGGCAACGCCATGATGTCCTTGTAGCTGCTGCCTATCCATTGCAGCGGCTTTTCGGTGCCCGACTTTCGTGAATTATACATGAACAGGTATATTCGGTTCGACTATGCGCGGGCAGCGTGTGGCGGGTTGATTCGCCTGCGCGGATAGTTCATAACATGTTGTTTTTACACGATTATATGTCGTGGCGGGCCTTGCGTATTTTCTCTTGCCCGCTCGGTCTGGCCACCGCAGCGAGCTGCTTCATCGCCAATAAACGTTTGGGATTGCGCGCCGTTCACCTTGAAACGAATTAGGAAAAAAGGTCAGGTCTAGCTAAGTAGCGTACCCCCTGTGTAAGCCTTTGTGACCATCGCCTGGCCGATGCGCTCGCGCAGGCCATCGATGTCCTTGCGCTCGCCACGCACGCGGAAGTGCGCCCCCTCGGCGTCGGCCCGCTCCTCCAGCACCTGGCATTGCGCAAACAATGCACCGCGCAGTTGCTGCGCCGACCAGGGCAGGAACAACTCGGCCTTGACCAGGCGCCGGCTGAAAAATGCACCGATCGTCTGGTGCAGCTTCGCCACGTCATCCCTGTCGACGGCGCTCAACACGATGCACTTGGGGTATTGCACGCGCAAGGCCTTGGTGCGTGCGGCCTGCGCCCCGGCATCGCCGACCTGATCGATCTTGTTGAACACGCGCAGGCGCGGCACCTTGCCCGCATCGATTTCCTCGATCACCTTCTCGGTCACATTGATCTGGCGTTCGAACCCGGGGTCACTGGCGTCGATCACGTGGAGCAGCAGCGACGCTTCGGCGGCTTCTTCCAGCGTCGACTTGAACGAGGCGACCAGGTCATGCGGCAGGTTCTTGATGAAACCCACCGTGTCACTCACCAGCACGCGCGGCACGCCCTCGGGTACCAGCGCACGCACGGTGGTGTCGAGCGTCGCGAAGAGCTTGTTGGCGACCAGCACCTCGCTCCCGGTCAGTGCGCGCATCAGGGTGGACTTGCCGGCGTTGGTGTAGCCGATCAGCGCCACGCGCGCCAGGCCCTGGCTTTCCTGGCGCCGTGCGCGCTGCACCTGGCGTTCGAGGTCGAGGGCCGTGATCTCCTGCTTCAACTCCGCGATGCGGTCACGGATCTTGGCGCGGTCCGCCTCCCCCGCGCCTTCACCGGCACCGCGGCCACCGACACCGCTGCGCTGCCGCCCCTGCGGTCCGGCCAGCTTGGCCGCCTCGCGCAGGCGTGGCGCCAGGTAACGCAGGCGGGCGATTTCCACCTGTGCGCGTGCGGCATTGGAA
>JBBKXO010000132.1:0-20413 GCA_037969525.1 Burkholderiales bacterium
GCACGGCGGCACGCGGCACGGTCTGGGTCCCGGTGGGGTCGCGTGCGCCGAAGTCGGTCAATCTGCGCCTGGGCATCACCGATGGTTCTTACACCGAAGTGCTCGGTGATGGGCTGAAAGAGGGTGATGACGTGATCATTGGCGCCGCGGGCGCGGCGCGCGCAGAAACCAAGGGTAGTCCCCCGCGCTTCGGGTTCTAAAAAATGATTAAAAACAACAAGTTACATTATTTCTTTCCTGCGGTAATTTGACACCCGGCATGCCTGTACCGCTGATAACGACACGCGAGCTGGTCAAGTCCTATGCGCTCGGCGGTTTTGTGGTGCAGGCATTGCGCGGCGTCTCGCTGAGCATTGATGCCGGCGAGTTCGTCGCGGTCATGGGCCCTTCGGGTTCCGGCAAATCGACGTTCATGAACCTGCTGGGCTGCCTCGATGCGCCGACCTCAGGCGATTACCTGCTGGCGGGCGATAAAGTGTCCGGCCTGGACAGTGACGCGCTGGCGTCGATTCGTAATCGCCGCATCGGCTTCGTCTTCCAGAGCTTCAATTTGCTGCCGCGCACCTCGGCGCTGGAGAACATCGCCCTGCCGCTGCTTTATTGCGGCGTCGCTGCCGACGAGCGCAAGCGTCTCGCGACCGCACGTCTCGCGGAAGTAGGGCTGGCTGATCGCGGGCACCACCATCCCGCGCAGCTGTCGGGCGGGCAGCAGCAACGTGTCGCCATTGCGCGCGCGCTGGTCAACAATCCGGTGCTGATCCTCGCCGATGAACCCACTGGCGCGCTGGATACACTGACCAGTTGCGAGGTGATGGCGCTGCTGCAGCAGTTGAATGCCAAGGGCATGACCGTCGTCGTGGTGACCCACGAGCATGAAATCGCCGAGTTTGCGAAACGCGTGGTTCTTTTCCGTGATGGTCAGGTCGTCGAAGATCATCGGGTCGAGAATCCCAGGGACGCGGCGGCACTCGCAGTAGAGTTGCGTGCGGCGCAATCACCGGACGAGGCGCGGGCATGAACATCCTGGCGAGCATCCGCATCGCGTTACGCGCGTTACGCATCAACAAACTGCGCAGCGCGCTGACCATGCTCGGCATTATCATCGGTGTGGCCGCGGTCATCACGATGATCGCTGTGGGCTCGGGTGCGCAGCAGCGCATCGAGGAGCAGATCAAGGGGCTGGGCACCAACCTGATCATATTGCTGCCGGGCTCGACGACCAGCGGCGGGGCGCGCATGGGCGCGGGATCGCGCAATACGCTGACCGAAGAGGATGCCTACGCAATCCAGCGCGACGTGCCCGCGGTGCAGGCCGCCGCGCCGGCGCTGCGCGGTACCGGACAGGTCGTGGGCGGTACCGCCAACTGGTCGACTGTGCTGTACGGCGTGACGCCGGAGTATTTCGAGGCGCGCAACTGGGTGATCGACCAGGGCAAGGGTTTTGAACCGGTGGATGTTGCCGGGTCGGCCAAGGTCGCGTTGCTCGGTGATACCGTGGCGCGCAACCTGTTTGGCGATACTGATCCGGTGGGGCAGGTGGTGCGCATTCGCAAAGTGCCGTTTACGGTCATCGGCACCCTGCAGCGCAAAGGCCAGAGCATGATGGGACAGGATCAGGACGATGTGGTCCTGATGCCGATTTCGACGGCGCGCAACCGCGTTCTCGGTCAGGGCGCCGGCAGATTGCGCACCGTGGGCTCGGTTTCAATCAAGGTGCGTGACGGCGAAAGCATGACGGAAGCCGAAGCGGAGATACGCAGCCTGTTGCGCCAGCGCCACCGCATACAGCAGGACCGCGAAGATGATTTCACCTTGCGCAACCTGTCGGAAATTCTGGCGACCCGTGAGGAGTCCAGCCGCATCATGGGTCTGCTGCTGGCCGCGGTGGCCTCGGTGTCGCTGCTGGTCGGCGGCATCGGCATCATGAACATCATGCTGGTGTCGGTGACCGAGCGTACCCGAGAGATTGGTCTGCGCATGGCCGTAGGCGCGCGCGGGCGCGACATCCTGACCCAGTTTCTGGTGGAGGCGATCACGCTGGCGCTGATTGGCGGTCTGCTGGGTATCGCGCTGGGACTGGGTAGCTCATTGGCGATCGGGCAGTTCGCCGGCTGGCCGGTTACGCTGGGCATTGCGCCGGTTGCACTGGCAGTTGGTTTTGCTGCAGCCATCGGAATTTTTTTCGGGTTTTATCCTGCGCGCAAAGCGTCGCGGTTGTTGCCCATTGAAGCGCTGCGCTATGAATAGACAGGTGTCAGCGATTGGCAGGCAGTGACAATCGACGCGTTCGCGTAGAATTGCGGCTCAAATGGATCCCGCATTAGCCCTCAAAGCCCTGATTCTGGGCGTCGTCGAAGGTCTCACCGAATTTCTGCCGGTATCGAGCACCGGTCACCTGATTATTGTTGGCAGTCTGCTCGAATTCAATGACGAGAAAGGCAAGGTCTTCGAGCTGGTCATACAGACCGGCGCGATGCTCGCGGTGTGCTGGGAATTTCGCGCACGTTTTCTCGGCGTGCTGCGTGGGTTGACGACCGATGCGGGAGCGCAGGGTTTTGCGTTGAATCTGATCGTAGCATTCATGCCAGCAGCGATGATCGGACTCGCACTGGGTGGCTTGATCAAGGGGCATTTATTTCACGCTGTGCCGGTTGCTGTTGCGCTGATTATTGGCGGTTTCGTGATTCTCTGGGCGGAACGAAGGCAGCGACCTGCACGCATCGACAATGTTGATGCCATGACCTGGCGCGATGCACTGAAAGTCGGATTTGCCCAGGCTTTTGCGTTGTTTCCCGGTGTTTCGCGTGCCGGAGCCACCATCATCGGTGGCATGTTGTTCGGCTTGTCACGTCATGCGGCAACCCAGTTTTCATTTTTTCTGGCGGTACCTACGCTGATGGCAGCTGGCGCTTACGACCTTTACAAGAATCGCGCGCTGTTGTCGACAGACGATATCGGGCTGTTCAGCATCGGCACCATCACCGCTTTTGTCTCCGCGCTCCTTTGCATCCGCTGGTTGATGCGTTATGTGGCCACGCATGATTTCAGGGTTTTTGCGTGGTATCGAATCGGTTTTGGATTGTTCATACTCGGCAGTGCTTATACCGGTGTCATCAGCTGGTAACGTCCGTGTTTTTCGAATGGTGAAAAGTGACGCGGAACTTCCGTGCTGGCGCAGAGTCGGATTATATTGGGAGGAATAATGAGTAAAAAATCAACACTTTTGGATCCGAAGACACGTCTGCATATTCGCAATGCCACGCTTGCCGATGTACCAGCGATCTGTGCGCTGTCCACTCGCGTTTACGCAGAAGCGGGAATTAAAGGCTATTCGTCCGGTGCGATCACCGGGCAGATCAATATTTTTCCCGAGGGGCAGTTCGTCGTCACCGTGGACGAAAAGGCCGTCGGTTATTGCGCGACATTCATCACCCGCGGCGATATTGCGCTGAAGCCGCATTCCTGGGTAGAAATTACCGGCAATGGCTATGCGGCGCGACATGACCCGGCAGGTGACTGGCTTTACGGCATGGAGGTCTGCGTGGATCCGGACTACCGCGGCTACCGTCTGGGCCAGCGACTCTACAACCAGCGCAAAAAAATGTGCGAGGAGCGCAAGCTCAAGGGGATAGTGTTCATTGGACGATTGCCGACGCTGGCGCGTCGGATGAAGCGCTTTGGCAGCGCAGAAAACTACGTGCGTGAAGTGCAGGAGGGGCGACAGCGCGACCCGGTGTTGTCGTTCCAGCTGAGCAACCGTTTTGAAATTATTGGCGTAATTCCAGATTACATTTCCAACGATCAGCAATCGCTGGGCTACGGCGTACATCTGGTATGGCGCAATCCCAAGGTTGCCGATGAAAAAACGGTCGTGAAGTCTGAGTATTCCGGCGGCAGGCTCGCCGACTCAGTGCGCGTCGGCACCGTGCAGTACATGCAGCGGCGGGTGCACTCATTTGAAGAGTTCATCAAGTTTGTCGAATATTTTGTCGACGTGGTGGCAACTTATAACGGCGACTTCGTGGTGTTTCCGGAACTGTTTACGCTGCAGTTATTGTCGATCGAGAACGAGGAAATGACGCCGGCGGAAGCGATAACTGCGCTGACGGAGTACACGCCGCGGTTCCGCGAGGCCATGCGCGACCTGGCGCTGCGCCACAACATCAATATTATCGGTGGTTCGCATCCGACGAAGGTGCCGAGCGGTCGCGTCGAAAATATCTCCTATGTGTTCCTGCGCGACGGCAGTATTCATGAGCAGCCGAAAATTCATCCGACGCCGAACGAAGTCTCGTGGTGGAACATCGAGGGCGGAGATACGGTTGCTGCGATTGAGACCGATTGCGGCCCTATTGGTGTGCTGGTTTGCTACGACGCGGAGTTTCCGGAACTGGTCCGGCACCTGACGGATCAGGGCATACACATACTGTTCGTGCCATTCTGCACCGACGAGCGCCAGAGTTATCTGCGCGTGCGCTACTGTTGCCATGCCCGCGCGGTTGAAAACCAGATTTATGTGGTCATGTCGGGCAACGTCGGCAACCTGCCCAACGTGTCCAATATGGACATCCAGTACGCGCAAAGCTGCGTGCTGACGCCCTGCGACTTCCCCTTCGCGCGCGACGGCATTGCGGCAGATACCACGCCGAATGTGGAAACGGTGGCGATTGCTGATTTGCGGCCGGATACGCTGATTACGGCGCGCAACAACGGCACGGTGCGCAATCTGCGCGACCGTCGTCACGATCTTTACGGCGTGGTCTGGCGCGGCAAGTAGGCATCCACGCGCCAGTTGTGCGGCGGAGTTCAGGCGGGCGTATCAGCCCTGGGTCCAGGGCAGGCCAGCGGCACGCCACCCCCCCAGTACATTGCGGTGGCCCTGCGGGTCGCGATCGCCCTCAAAACCCTCCAGCACGTTGTAGCAATCGCTATAGCCGGCCTGGGTGGCGAGCATCGCAGCGTTGTGAGAACGTCCGCCGCTGCGGCAGATGAACAGCACCGGGGTCCCGGTATCAACCCGCTGTTCCAGTTGGCTGACGAATTCCGGATTCGGGCGATTGCCGGGGTAGCTGAGTAACTCGATTTCCACGGCGCTGGGTATGCGGCCTACCCAGTCCCATTCGGCGCGGGTGCGTACGTCTACCAGACGCGCGTCGGGCAGGGATTGCAACAATGCAAAAGCTTCCTGCGGCAGCAGGGCGCCGCTGTAGGGCAGCCCCATTTGTTTCGCGCGCGCGAGTGCAGATTCCAGAATAGCGGCGGTATTGCTCATGGTGCTGTTCCTGAGATGATTTTCGGGTTGCGAATTCTAACCGAGTGCGACAGGTAATTGGATGCACTATAATGGAGCGAGATGCTGCAGGGCGCACACTAAAGGTGCGGAGTGTTGGGGAGGGCGGATAAAAAACATATTGTTTTCAATAAGATAGCCATGCACCGCCTTGGTACGCATCCTGCTGAACCAAGCACTTGAAATAACTTAAATCCCTTTAATCAAAAGAAACTAGGAGAGTTAGATGGGAAGCACTGTCGACGTCATGAAAATGCTCAAAGACAACGAAGTTAAATTCGTTGACTTGCGATTTACCGACACCCGGGGCAAGGAACAGCATGTTTCCGTGCCGACCAAGGTGTTCGGGGAAGACAAGTTTACCGACGGCCACGCGTTTGACGGATCGTCGATCGCCGGCTGGAAAGGCATCCAGGCTTCCGACATGCTGTTGATGCCGGATCCCGACAGCGCGCGCATGGATCCGTTTACCGATGAGGCCACGCTGAACCTGACCTGCGATGTGGTCGAGCCGTCTGACGGCAAGGGTTATGACCGTGATCCGCGTTCGATCGCCAAGCGTGCAGAGGCCTATCTCAAATCGACGGGCATAGGCGACACTGCTTATTTCGGCCCGGAACCTGAATTCTTTGTTTTTGATTCGGTCATGTGGAGCGTCGACATGTCCGGTTCCATGGTCAAGGTCCGGACGAGCGAAGCGCCGTGGTCCTCAGGCGAGGACATGGAAGGTGGCAACATGGGGCATCGTCCTCCGATCAAGGGCGGGTATTTTCCCGTGCCGCCGGTGGATTCGCTGCAGGATATTCGTTCGGCCATGTGCCTCGCGCTGGAAGAGCAGGGCGTCCCGGTAGAGGTCCATCACCATGAAGTGGCAGCGCCTGGGCAATGCGAAATCGGCACTTTGTTTTCCAGCCTTGTGAAGCGTGCGGACTGGAACCAGATTCTCAAATACACGGTACACAATGTTGCGCATTCCTACGGCAAAACGGCGACCTTCATGCCGAAACCGATCGTTGGCGACAACGGCTCGGGCATGCATGTACACCAATCGCTGTGGAAAGGTGGCAAGAACCTGTTCAGCGGCAACGGCTATGCCGGGCTGTCTGAAACCGCGTTGTACTACATCGGCGGCGTGATCAAGCATGCCCGCGCACTGAATGCGATTACCAATCCCGGTACGAATTCGTACAAGCGGCTGGTTCCCGGATTCGAAGCGCCCATCAATCTCGCTTACTCAGCGAAGAACCGCTCGGCATCGATCCGCATACCGCACGTTGCGAACCCCAAGGGACGTCGCATCGAAGTGCGTTTCCCGGACCCGACTGCGAATCCTTACCTGGCGTTTACTGCACTGATGATGGCTGGTCTCGACGGCATTCAGAACAAGACACACCCGGGCGATCCGATCGACAAGAACCTCTATGACTTGCCCCCGGAAGAGGCGAAGAAAGTGCCTAACGTGTGCTCGTCGCTCGACCAGGCGCTGGAATATCTGGACAAGGACCGCGAATTCCTGACGCGCGGTGGCGTGTTCTCCAACGACATGATTGACGCGTACATTGCGCTGAAAATGGAAGAAGTTACGGCATTCCGCATGACCACGCATCCGCTCGAGTTTCAACTGTATTACAGCCTTTAATCGCAGGCGCTGCGGAAAAGGGCGGGCGCGTGCCCGTCCTTTTTTTTCGGCGCTCAGGCACCAATCTGGTGCAATTGCGATTTTTGCTTTACTGACATAGACTTACCGGGCGATTCTTCATGCTGCGAGTCAACCACACGGACCATGCTCCCGTTGGTAGGAATGTCAGCCTTTGTACGGATTCAACCTGGGCGAATAATGCGCTTGATCTTGCTGTCACTGTTGATGATGGGCTTTGCCGGCCTGGTGCGGGCAGAGATTTTCGAGTGCATCGACAGCAGCGGCAACAAGCGATTCACCAACGTCAGAGCAGAGGCCGCGGGTTGCAAGCCGATGAATCTGCCGCCGGTACCAACCGTACCTGCGCCGCCAAAGCCGGGGCAGAAGGCCGCAATCGCCAATCCATCATCATCGGGCAATTTCCCCAAGGTCGATGCGCCGGTACAACAGCAGCGCGACGCCGAGCGACGCAGAATCCTCGAGCAGGAACTGGCGAACGAGCAGAATCTTCTCGACAAGGCCAAAAAAGATCTCGCCGAGCAGGAAGCCATACGCCTGGGCAGCGAGCGCAACTATCAGCGCGTACTCGATCGACTGGAGCCGTTCCAGAAAAAAGTCGCGTTGCACGAGAGCAATATCTCGAATCTGCGCAAGGAACTGTCCACCCTGCGTTAGTGGCGCAGGGCCGCCCGGAGTCCGTTTCCCGGCGCAGGCCCACTACTCCACGCTTTCATACGCCGGCCTTCCGGCCACGTGGGCTCGTCTCTTGCGCTCCCGTTTCTTGTTCTCCTTGTTATCCTTTTTCTGGCTTGGATTCCCGCTCGCGTCATGAGTGATTCCAGGCACATTAATTCCGCGGTGCTGACCGGGTTAGACATACTTGCTACTGCGGTGGTAATCGTGAATGACAAGGCAGATGTGCTCTATATGAACCCTGCAGCGGAAAACCTGTTCGAAGCCTCACAAACCGGTTCGACCGGACTGTCGCTGACCCGGTTGCTGGGAGTGAACGATGTGCTTGCCGCTTCGATCAGCTATGCGCAAGCAAACAACTGCAGTTATACCGAGCATGAACTCGAGGTTTCCATCAACGGACGACAGCGCCTGAATCTGGCATGCACCGTCAGCCCGGTCGACCTGGGCGCGGATGCCGCGGGCGACACACTGCTCGAGTTTCGCCAGATTGATCAGCAACTCCGGGTGGAGCGGGAAGCACGGCTGCTGGAACAAAGCCAGGCGCATCGCGAGTTGATCCGCAACCTCGCGCACGAAATCAAGAATCCTCTGGGCGGCATCCGCGGCGCGGCGCAATTGCTGGACCGAGAACTTGATCGACCTGCGTTGCATGAGTACACGCAGGTGATTATCAAGGAGTCGGACCGATTGCAGTCACTGATGGATCGGCTGCTGACACCGCACCGGCTGCCACTTCCCGGTCCTGTCAACATTCATGAAGTGCTGGAACGGGTGCGCAGTGTCATGCTGGCCGAATTCCCCGGCATCATCCTGCGCCGTGATTACGACACCAGCCTGCCGTTGCTTACCGGTGACCGGGAGCAGCTGATACAGGCGGTGCTCAACATTGTGCGCAACGCCGCACAGGCCATCACAGAATCGAGCGGGGCCGGTGACAGCACCGAGCGCGGTGAGATGCGGCTGAAAACCCGTGTCGTGCGCCAGGTTACGCTGGCGCGACGTCGTTTTCGCCACGCTGTGCAGATTGAAATCATCGACAACGGCCCAGGAATACCCGAGAGCATGCGTGAACGCGTATTCCAGCCGCTGTTTTCCGGCCGCGAGGGCGGCAGCGGCCTGGGACTGACGATCGCGCATAATTTTGTTACGCAGCATCAAGGCGCGATCACCTTCGAAAGCATGCCCGGGCATACCAGCTTCAAGCTGTTGCTGCCGGTGCAGGACGACAACCGAGCCGAACACAAGATGCCCGCGGCCTTAATCTAATTGACTGATTGCGAAACCATATGAAACCCGTCTGGATAATTGATGATGATCGCTCGATACGCTGGGTATTCGAGAAGGCGCTGACCCGCGAGAACATCGCGTTCAAGTCATTTGCATCGGCGCGGGAAGCGATGGCGGCGCTGGAAGTGGAAATTCCGCAAGTCGTGGTCAGCGACATCCGCATGCCAGGTGAGTCCGGACTGGAACTGCTGCAACAGGCCAAGGCGCGCCATCCGTCGCTGCCGGTCATCATCATGACGGCCTATTCCGACCTGGAAAGCGCAGTCACTGCATTCCAGGGCGGCGCCTACGAATATCTGCCCAAACCCTTTGACGTTGATCATGCCGTCGAACTGATCCGGCGCGCCATGGATGAAAGCGTGCGTCAGGATTCTGCCGCAGGCGAAGTCAGCGAATCAGTGCCTGAAATACTCGGGCAGGCGCCGGCCATGCAGGAAGTATTTCGCGCCATCGGCCGCTTGTCGCAGTCGCACGCCACCGTGTTGATCAACGGCGAATCGGGAACGGGCAAGGAATTGGTGGCCAGCGCGCTGCATCGTCACAGCCCCCGTGCCGGGCGGCCGTTCATTGCGATCAACACTGCAGCCATTCCCAAGGAACTGCTGGAGTCCGAGCTGTTTGGACACGAGCGCGGCGCATTTACAGGAGCGCAGAACATGCGCCGTGGCCGCTTCGAACAGGCGGAGGGCGGCACGCTGTTTCTCGATGAAATAGGCGACATGCCGCAGGAATTGCAGACGCGGTTGCTGCGGGTGCTCTCTGATGGCAATTTCTACCGTGTGGGCGGGCACCAACCGATCAAAGCCAATGTGCGTGTTATCGCGGCAACCCATCAGGATCTGGAGGCCCGTGTGAAACAGGGGTTGTTTCGCGAAGACCTGTTTCACCGGCTGAATGTAATACGGCTGCGGCTGCCATCGCTACGCGAGCGACGCGAAGACATACCGTTGCTGGCACGGTATTTTTTGCAGAAAAGCGCTCGGGACCTCGGGGTCGAACCAAAACGGCTGTCGGAGAACACTCTCAAGTACATTGCCATGCAGGAGCTGCCGGGCAACGTGCGTCAACTGGAAAACCTGTGCCACTGGCTGACGGTGATGGCGCCTGCGGCAACCATTGAAACTAAGGATCTGCCGCCGGAGATGCGCACGGAATCCACGCGCACCGGCACGGAAGACTGGGTTGCTGCGCTGGGGCGCGAGGCTGAACTCCGGCTGCACCGCGGCGAGACTGGCATCATGTCTGAATTGTCGCGGCAGTTTGAAAAAGCGCTGATTCTGAAAGCGCTGGCACAGACCGGTGGGCGGCGCATCGAAGCGGCGCAACTGCTGGGGCTGGGACGCAATACGCTGACACGCAAAATACAGGAGCTGAAAATCGAGCCTGTCCGCGGCGGTGACGCGTAGTAACATTCTCCGGAAGAATATCCGGGGAAAATGATGTCACGTTACGACTACGATCTGATTACCATCGGCGGCGGTTCCGGCGGCGTGCGCGCAAGCCGCATGTCGGCTGCGCACGGCGCGCGAGTGGCATTGGTTGAAGCCGGTCCATTGGGCGGCACCTGTGTCAATGTCGGTTGCATTCCCAAGAAACTCTTTTCCTATGCGGCACACTATGCCGCCGATTTTAGTGATGCTCGTGGCTATGGCTGGTCAGTTGAAAATGAAAAGTTTGACTGGAATATCCTGCTTGGCAACAAGGACCGCGAGATTTCCCGGCTGAACGGCATTTACGACAAACTGCTGCGCGATGCTGGCGTAAAAATCATTGCTGGCCGCGCCCGTATCGTTGATCCCCATACTGTGGAGGTTGGGGGCCAGGTTCTGACCGGCGCGCACCTGCTGGTCGCCACCGGAGGCCATGCCGTGAAGCCGGACATACCGGGCGCCGACCTAGGCATCACTTCTGATCAGGCGTTTCATCTGGACAGGCTGCCGCGCCGCGTGGTGTTGCTCGGAGGTGGATATATTGCCGTCGAGTTCGCATCGATATTCAACGGGCTGGGTGTGGCCACCACGCTGGTGCATCGGGGACAGCAGCTGTTGCGCGGATTTGACGATGATCTGGGAAAAATCCTGGCCGAGGAACTGGCGCATCAGGGCATAACACTGGTGCTGAATGAAACCGTGAGCGCGGTGACCCGGAATGGCGGGGAATTGCAGGTTCGTCTGGGATCCGGCGGCAATCTTGAAACCGAACTGGTGATGTTTGCCACCGGGCGCCGACCCAATGTCGCGGGACTCGGGCTGGAAGCGGCGGGCGTTGCGTTGACGGACAGTGGTGCCGTAAAGGTCGATAATTTTTATTGCAGCTCGGTGCCCTCGATACATGCCATTGGAGATGTGATTGATCGAGTGCAGCTGACGCCGGTGGCCATCGCTGAAGGGATGGCGCTGGCGCGCACGCTGTTCAAGAAGGAGCCCACGACGCTGGATTACGGCAACATTCCAACCGCTGTGTTCAGTCATCCGCACATCGGTACCGTCGGGCTGACCGAAGCCCAGGCACGTGAACGCCATGCTGCCGTAGATGTCTTTCGTTCTCGCTTTCGACCATTAAAAGCGACCTTGTCCGGCGCGGGTGAGCGGGTGTTCATGAAGCTGGTGGTAGACCGGGAATCCGGTCGCGTACTTGGGGCGCACATGGTCGGTGCCGAAGCCGGCGAGATCATTCAGGGGATCGCGGTGGCGCTCAACTGCGGCGCCACCAAGGCGCAGTTCGATGCCACCATCGGCATCCATCCGACCACCGCTGAGGAGTTTGTGACACTGCGTACCTGAGGCGTGGTTCCCCGGCTGACTCAGGTGAACTCAGCTATGACCGGCGTGTGATCTGAAGGCCGTTCGTTGCGCCGCGGCTCGCTGTCGATGGTGCAGGCCTTACATGAGCTGGCCAGTGCAGTCGATGCGAGGATGTGGTCTATGCGCATGCCCATCTTGCGGCGGAATGCGTTCATCCGGTAATCCCACCAGGTGAAGGCTTGCTCCGCCTGCGTGAAGAGGCGGAAAGTATCCTGCAGGCCGAGGGTGGTCAGTTGGGTATACGCAGCACGCTCGGCGTCGCTGCACAAAACCTTACCGGCCCAGGCTTGAGGGTCGTGCACGTCACGATCTTCGGGCGCAATGTTGAAATCCCCGAGCAGCGCCAGCGACGGATATTGTGCGAGTTCGGCGCGTAGCCACCCAGTCAGCGCAGCGAGCCAGTCGAGCTTGTAGCGGTACTTGTCCGATTCAACCGATTGCCCGTTGGGCACATAGACGCAGACCACGCGCACCCCGGACAGCGTCACGGCGATGACGCGTTTCTGCGGGTCCGTATAGCCGGGAATGCCGTAGCTGACGTCAGTGACCGGTAGGCGCGTCAGGATGGCCACGCCGTTGTAGGTTTTCTGCCCGCTGAACGCAGCCTGATAGCCGGCGGCCTCGATGTCAGCGATTGGAAAATTGTCGTCTACAAGCTTGGTTTCCTGCAGACAGAATGCGTCAGGCGTATGGACGCCCAGCCAGTCGATGACCTGCGGCAGCCGGACTTTCAGCGAGTTAACGTTCCAGGTCGCAAGCTTCATTGCGCCGAAGGCGCCGGTGCTGAGGCCTGCGGTTGCGTATCCGCTCCTTGCGGGGAGGGCGCCGATTTCGCGGCGTCTGCAGTCTCCGGCGGTTTCGGTGCGGCATAACCTGGGACGGGTTGACGGGGATATCCTGCGTTATCGAGGGCGCTGTTCCAGCCGCCTTCTTCATAGCCCTTCAATTGTTCTCTCCCAATGTACAGCAAGGGCACTTGCATGCCGCCATTGGTGAGTTTCTTGTAACCCGCAACGTCATCCTGAGGGTTCTTTTGGGTGAAGGGAACGCCGCGCTTGGTCAGAAGCGCCCGCGCCTTGTCGCAGCCTTCACCGCAATTGCTGACGTAGAGCGTCACCGGGAAGTTGCGCACTGCTTGCTGCACGCTGTAGGGCATGGTGGATGTTTCGATGACACTGCCTTGGATGCTGCGGCGTTCGACTTTCTTGGCGTTTGGGGGCGGTGGGGTATCGCGCCATTCGACACGTCCCTTGTCGTCCACCCAGCGATAGAGTTGTGCGGCCGTCACGGTGACGGTGTGGAGGGCCAGTGTGGCCGCGAGCAAGACAGCGATTCTGGTCATATTACGTACCTCACGCAATTAACGGCTTGGCTTGTCATCAAGGCTGGCCGCGAATCTGCATGATACCGCGGTCGCGGGGATTTTTCGCGGACGGACTATGCGGCCTGTGTTGCCATGCCGTTATGACGCAGCAGGGCGTCCATTTTTGGCTCGCGGCCGCGGAAAGCGACGAAAGACTCCATCGCCGGGCGACTGCCGCCGACTGCGAGTACTTCGTTCCAGAAGCGCATGCCGGTCGCCGGATCGAGTACGCCATTTTCCTCAAACAGGCTGTAGGCATCGGCAGACAACACCTCGGCCCATTTGTAGCTGTAATAACCAGCGGCGTAGCCGCCGGAAAATATGTGCGAAAAATTGTTGGGGAAGCGGTTGTAATCCGGCGGCATCAGCACCGCGACCTCCCGACGCACCTCGTCGAGCAACTGCAGCGCAGTTTTCCCGCCCGTCGGATCGAAATCGAAATGCAGCCGTAGGTCGAACAATGAAAACTCGATCTGGCGCACAGTCTGGAGTCCGCTCTGGAAGTTTTTCGCGGCGAGCATCTTGTCGAACAAAGTCCTGGGTAGCGGCTCGTTGCGGTCGATATGCCGTGTCATTGGCGGCACCACATCCCATTCCCAGCAGAAATTTTCCATGAACTGGCTGGGCAGCTCTACCGCGTCCCATTCAACGCCGTTGATGCCGGAAACGCCAAGATAGTCGACGCGGGTCAGCAGGTGATGCAGTCCGTGGCCGAATTCGTGGAACAGCGTAATAACTTCATCATGCGTGAACAGTGCGGGCTTGCCGCCGACTGGTGGTGAAAAGTTACAGTTTAAATACGCCACGGGCGCCTGCGTGCCCTGCGTCGTGTGGCGGCGGGTAATGGCGTCATCCATCCAGGCGCCACCGCGTTTGGTCGGACGCGCGTAGAGATCAAGGTAGAACTGGCCGACCAGCTTGTCATTACGGTCGTGCAGCGAAAAGAAACGCACGTCCGGATGCCATTGCGGGGCTTCGGCTGGTGTAATGGTGAGCCCGTACAGTGTTTCCACCAGCTTGAACATGCCGGGGAGCACAGAGGTTTCGGGAAAGTAGCGTTTGACTTCATTTTCGGAAAAGGCATAGCGTGCGACACGCAGTTTCTCAGAGGCATAGGCAATGTCCCAGGCCTCGAGTGCGGCCATGTCCAGTTCACGACGCGCAAAATCCTGCAGCTCGGCGAGATCGCGCTCGGCATAGGGTTTGGCGCGGGCAGCAAGTTCGCGCAGAAACTCCATGACCTGTGCCGGGGTTTCGGCCATTTTCGGTTCCAGCGAATATTCTGCAAAACTGCCAAAGCCGAGCAATTGCGCCAGCTCCCGGCGCAGGGCGACGATTTCGGCGATCAGCGGCGTGTTGTCGAGCTGTGCATCGCCAAATTCGGAAGCCCGCGTGGCGTAAGCGCGGTACATGCGCTCGCGCAGGGCGCGGTTATCGGCATATTGCAGCACCGGCATGTAGGAAGGCGCATGCAGCGTAAATTTCCAGCCGGGCTGTTTTTCAGATTCTGCAGCGTCGCGCGCGGCTTCGCGGGCGTCTTCGGGCAGGCCTGCCAGCTCTGTCTCGTCGGTAACGAAATGCACCCAGGCATTGGTCGCATCGAGCACGTTGTCGCTGAAGCGCGAACACAACATCGACAGGCGGTCGCTGATCGCGGTGTAGCGCTGCTTTTTATCGGCCGACAGTTCGGCGCCGCCCAGCCGGAAATCCCGGAGTTCGTTATCGACAATTTTTTTCTGGGCTGCATTGAGCGCTGCAAACCCGGCGCTGGCGCGCAGTGCCTTGAACTTGCGGAACAGCCCTTCGTGCTGGCCGAGTTCCGTGTAGTACTGTGTGATCTTGGGCAGGCTCGCGTTGTAGGTCTCGCGCAACTGCGGACTGTTCATGACTGCATTGAGATGGCTTACCTGACCCCAGGCGCGATGCAGACGTTCGTTGGCGTCTTCCAGAGGGCCGACAAAATTATCCCAACTCGGCGTAGCCGCATCGCCAGCCACGCGGGCGATCAGTGCGCGGTTTTCCGCAAGCAACTGATCGACTGCGGGCGCGACCAGTTCGGGTTTGAAATCGGCAAAACGGGGCAGACCCGAAAAATCGAGTAAAGGATTCATGGATGCTCAGGAATTAAAAAGAGATGACCGGTTCGACCGCCGGGTATGCGCTTA
Organism: Burkholderiales bacterium; assembly: GCA_037969525.1. GTDB lineage: Bacteria > Pseudomonadota > Gammaproteobacteria > Burkholderiales > SG8-41. The sequence continues at coordinate 15,245 of JBBKXO010000132.1, forward strand.
GTTTAACAGGCATGTCTGGCGTTGCAGCGCCTGAAAATACATAACTTGTTGTTTTTATTGACTATTTCTTTTCGTAGACTATGGTGCCGGCAACCAGCGTGTGGGTAGTGCGGCCTTGCACTTCGATCCCGGAGTAGGGCGTATTCTTGCCCTGACTTTGCAGCGCTGTGGGTTCAACACGCCAGAGGCACTCGGGATCGAAAATGCACACGTCGGCGGTCGCGCCAGGGGCCAGATGCCCGCTGTCTATGCCGAGTATGGCGGCCGGCTTTGCAGTAATGCAATCCAGCGCCGAGGAGATGCCGAGTCCGGATTCCGCAGCCCATTTCAGCGCCAGCGGCAGCAGCAATTCAACTCCGGTGGCGCCGGGCTCGGCTTCTGAAAACGGCAGTTGCTTGACGTCCTCATCGATGGGCGTGTGATCCGAGCACAGCGCATCTATGGTGCCGTCGGCGAGACCCGCGCGCAGTGCATCGCGGTCGCGCTGACTGCGCAACGGCGGCATCAGGTGGCAATTCGGATCGAAGTAACCGATATCCATTTCGGAGAGATGCGCGTGGTGGATGCCGATGTCGCAGGTTACCGGCAGGCCGCTGGCTTTGGCTTCGCGCACCATCGCCACCCCTTCCGCAGATGACAGCCTGGCGATGTGGATACGCGCGCCGGTTTTGCGGGCGATGATCAGGATGGTCGACAACGCAATGACTTCGGCGGCCACCGGTATCGCCGGCAGGCCGAGGCGTGTTGCCACTTCCCCGTCATGGGCGACGCCGTGGCGCGCCAGTGCCGGGTCTTGGGCACGTAGCCAGACTGGAAAGCCGAAAGTCGAGGCATATTCCAGTGCATGCAACAGCACTCGATTATCGACGAACGGAGCTTCCGCTTGCGAGAACGCAACGCAGCCGGCGTCGCGCAATTCGGCCATTTCAGTGAGTCGTTCGCCCTTGAGGCCGGTGGTCAGGGCCCCGATCGGATAGACATGCGCCTGATTGAGATTCTTCGCGCGAAACTTGAGCATTTCCACCAGACCCGGTTCGTCGAGCGGCGGGTCGGTATCCGGCGGACAGGCGAGGCTGGTGATGCCGCCGGCGATGGCGGCCTTCATTTCGGATTCCAGTGTGGCCAGATATTCAAATCCGGGTTCACGCAGCCGCACGGCGAGATCGACCAGACCGGGGCAGACTACGCGGCCGCTTGCATCAATGGTGCGGTTGGCGCCGAAACTGGCCGGCCCGTCGCCGACTGCGACGACTTTCCCGGCTGCAATAAAAAGGTCCCGTGGTGCATCAATGCCGTTTTTGGGGTCGATCAGGCGGCCGTTTTTGATGTGGATTTTCATCGCGGAATCAGTTGCCTGCCAGTATGCTCATCACTGCCATGCGGATGGCAATGCCGAATGTTACCTGCGGCAGGATCACCGATTGCTTGCCGTCGGCCACGCTGGAGTCGATTTCCACACCACGGTTCATGGGCCCCGGGTGCAGCACGATGGCGTCGGGACGCGCGAGTTCGAGCTTGTCATCGGTGAGGCCGTAATACTTGTAAAACTCCTGAGCCGAGGGCAGCAGTGCGCCGTTCATGCGCTCGCTTTGCAGCCGCAGCATCATCACCACATCGACATCCTTCAGGCCCTGCCGCATGTCGGGGTAGACCTGTACACCCAGCTTGTCGACCATAGTCGGCAACAGGGTCTTGGGTCCGATGACGCGGATTTCCGGACAGCCCAGCGTGGTCAATGCATGGATCTGCGAGCGCGCCACCCGTGAGTGCAGAACGTCGCCGACGATGGCCACGCGCAATTTGGAGAAGTCGCCTTTGTAGTGGCGGATGGTGTACATGTCGAGCAGACCCTGCGTCGGATGCGCATGCCTGCCGTCGCCGGCATTGATGATGTGGATGTCGGGCGCGACGTGACGCGCAATCAGGTGCGGAGCGCCGCTGGCGGCATGACGTACGATAAACATGTCGGCCTGCATGGCGGCGAGATTGGCGACAGTATCGAGTACCGTTTCGCCCTTGCTCTGCGACGAGATGTTGATCGCCAGGTTGATCACATCCGCCGACAGGCGCTTGGCGGCAATCTCGAATGTGGTGCGGGTGCGCGTGGATGGCTCGAAAAACAGGTTGAATACGGCCTTGCCTCGCAGCAGCGGCACCTTTTTAACTTCGCGCTGGGTGACGCCGACGAACGAAGTGGCGGTATCGAGGATCTGCCGCAACACGTCACCAGGCAGGCCTTCCAGCGACAGCAGGTGGTGCAGTTCGCCGTTCTTGTTGAGTTGCGGGTTGGAGGGATTGAGCCACATGGCAGTTCAGTCCCGGTTCAACTGCAGGGTCAGCCTGCCTTGTGCGTTGCGTGTCAGTTCGATATTTTCATCAGGCTTGACCACTACCGTGGCCCCGATGAACTCCGCCGAGACTGGCAGTTCGCGGCCGCCGCGGTCGACGAGGGCGGCCAGCCGGATGCTGGCGGGGCGACCGTAATCGAACAATTCATTCATCGCGGCACGTATCGTGCGCCCGGTGTACAGCACGTCATCGACGATCACCACATTGCAGCCGTCAATGTCAAAGGGGATATCCGAACTTTTGACGTTGCGGCGCAGCCCCTTCTTATTGAAGTCGTCGCGATAAAAGGATACGTCTAGGGTGCCGAGAGGGAGTTCGATGCCGAGGGCCTGATGCAGCCGCTCAGCCAGCCATACGCCACCGGTATGAATGCCGACCAGCCCGGTATTCGGCCCGATGGCGGGCCGCATCCGGTCGGTAAGAGACGCGAGCAGTTGCTCAGCGTCTGGAAGCGGGTTAGCCGGCATGGCGGGCCGTAGCCTAACACAATCAGCCTGCTCCTAAAACGCCAATGTGCAGCTTTAACGCGCCAGTGGCGGAGTTGCAAACCAGGCGCGCAGGATTTCCGCCGCTGAAGCGGCGTCGAGCAACGCAGCACGCCGGTCGCCCCGCACGCCGCCTTCACGCAGGCCGGCCTCCGCTGCGTGGGAACTCAGACGCTCGTCCATGTACTCAACAGGGAGACCGAACCGGCCGTGCAGACGCTGGCCGAAGCGCTGCGCCAGCCGTCCGGTCTCATGGACGGCGCCGTCGGCATGGGTGGCGATGCCGACCACCAGCAGCGCCGGCCGCCACTCGGCAATCAGTGCGGCGATGGCCGCAAATCTGCTTTGATTGTCCTCGGCGGATATGACCGTCAACGGATGGGGGATGCCCAGCTCGATTTCCCCGACAGCGACGCCGATGCGCTTTTCGCCGAAATCAAAGGCGAGCACTGCGCCGCGCGCCGGCCGCGAACTCACGCGTGGCCAGCCACATCCGAAAGGTTGGCGTAATCGACGCCCAGCGCGTTCATTGCTGCAGCGAGCCGTTCTTCGGCCGGCATGTCGAACAGTATTTCGCTGGTCGCCGGCACCGTCAGCCAGGCATTCTGCGCAAGTTCATGCTCAATCTGGCCCGGTGCCCAACCGGCATAGCCGAGCGTGACCAGCATGCGTTCAGGCCCTGCGCCGCGGGCGACGGCTTCCAGAATGTCCTTGGAAGTGGTGAGTCCGATTTCCGGACCGACGGCCAGCGTCGACTGCCAGGTTCCTATCGGCCTGTGCAGTATGAAACCGCGGTCTACCTGTACCGGTCCACCGTAATGCACCGGAACCGACCGGAAGAGGTCGACCGCCGATGCGATCTTGATCTGCTCCAGCAGTCCGTGCAGATTCATGTCGGTCGGCCGGTTGATGACTATACCCAGCGCGCCGTTTTCATTGTGCTCGCAGACTAGCGTCAGTGACTTGGCAAAGTGGGGGTCGACCATGGCGGGCATGGCGATCAGAAAATGCTGTGTGAGATTGACACTATTCACGATGCGTGATTCATGATGATTCATGGCTATTGTAAAGCCGGGTGCCGGTTGCCCACAATTGAAACCAACATGTGATTAAGTACCATGAGCAACTTTGATGCCGTCCTGATGTGGTTTCGCCGTGATCTGCGCAGCGCTGACAACGCCGCGCTGCACGCTGCGCTGACATCCGCCCGTCGTGTGTACTGCGCATTTGTCTTTGATACTGACATACTCGATGCGCTGCCCTCGCGCACCGACCGGCGAGTTGAGTTCATATGGCAATCGGTCGGGGAGCTTGGCAGGGAACTGAAGGCACACGGCGGGCAAATGATCGTGCTGCATGATTCTGCGCGCACGGCAATCCCCCGGCTTGCCGGCGAACTGGGCGTGCAGGCAGTTTACGCGAACCACGACTATGAGTCGGCTGCGACCATTCGCGATGCCATTGTGGCAAAGAGCCTGGCACAGGCCGGCATAGAGTTCCTGACCCGCAAGGATCAGGTCATATTCGAAAAGGACGAGATCCTTACCCAGGGCGGAACGCCGTATTCGGTGTTTACGCCGTACAAAAACGCCTGGTTGAAAAAACTAGAGCCTTTTTTCCTTAAAGCCTACCCCGTAGACCGTCATGTCGGACGACTGGCGAAATCGTCACGAAACTTAAAGTCGTATTCACTGGCAGATATTGGTTTCAAAGGCGCCAACTTGAAGTCACTGGGCATCGCCGGTGGCGCAAGGGCTGCGCAGCAATTGTTTGCCGAGTTCGTGCCGCGCATGGCGGGCTATCGCATGAACCGTGATTTTCCGGCCAAAAAAGCCCCATCCTACCTGTCGGTGCATTTACGTTTCGGCACCATTTCTGTACGTGAACTGGCCCGTGAGGCGTGGTCTCGGGCTGAAGGCAGCAACGGCTCGGGCGCCGCGACCTGGCTGTCGGAGCTGATCTGGCGGGATTTTTATTTCATGATCCTGCACCACCATCCGCGCGTGGAGTCCCGCGCGTTCAGGCCGGCGTATGACGCCATCCGCTGGCCTAATGATGCTGCGTTGTTTGATGCCTGGTGTGCAGGGCGTACCGGATATCCGTTGGTGGATGCCGCAATGCGCCAGCTCAACCAAACCGGCTACATGCACAACCGCCTGCGCATGATCACGGCGTCTTTTTTGACAAAAGACCTGCACACCGACTGGCGCCAGGGTGAAAAGTACTTCGCCGAGCATCTGAATGATTTTGATCTGGCTGCCAATAACGGCGGCTGGCAGTGGGCAGCCTCAACCGGATGCGACGCGCAGCCGTATTTCCGGATATTCAACCCGGT
>JBBKXO010000133.1:0-4912 GCA_037969525.1 Burkholderiales bacterium
TCATGTTCATGAAAATAATGCTGGCTCTGACCCCTAGAGTGTAAGGCAATGAAATGCGCCGGGTGGCTGCAGACAAACCGTAGCGTCGGCCGCGCAAGACTTTCAGTCAAATTGATTCACACTCCTTAACTTGGTACCGACTTGCGGTTGTTGATTTTCGGCATCGAAGACCGATCTGAAGAACGAAAAGGGCCAAGTTGAACTGACCCGTGGTGTACGGATACTTCAATAGGCAACTTCAGGGCCTGTTAACAATCATTTCGTGAGTGCGCCGGCAAGCAATCAGACGTCGAAGGTCAACGCAGAACGGCGGCGGCCGCGACACTGCTGGTCGCCGACAGCGAGCACTGGCCCCGGTCCCGATTGGGTTCCACCTCACAGGACAGAATTTGGCTCAGCTGATCGGCGCCGCCGACATAGGCGCCATCAATCCAGATCTGCGGCACGGTAATGGGAGTCTTGGGTCCGACGATGGGTTTCACGCGCGCCAGCATTTCATAAAGCGCGCGTGGATCCTTGACCACATCATGATACGCGTACTCTATCCCCTGCTGTTCGAGATAGCCCTTGGCCCGGACACAGTGCGGACAGGTTGCTTTGCCAAACAGATGATTGCCCTTGATGGCGGATCGCCGGGCATGCGCATCGATGATCGCCTCGGTCAGAACACCGCGATTGAGCGCATGCCCCTGGCTCACGATCCGTCTTTCTACCATCACGATGGGCGCATGCCATCCGCCCTTCGGCAGGGGTTTCCACCATTCGGTCAGCCATTCCCGAACATCGAGTTCCACCGGAACGCCGGCGAGCTCGGTGGCAAACGTGTCCTTGATGACATCGAGCGTCAGCGAACATTCACCGCAGGGAATGTTGACCTTGAACGGCCCCCAAGCGCCGGCCCAGCGGTAAAGAATGACCTTTACGGATTTATCCTGTGCAGATGTTTCGGCCATGTTTTCAGCCCCGACTTGATTTTTGGCAGGTAAGACACTATGGGCTTCACCCGCCTTTACGGACATTTTCCTAAGCCCGCAAACCGCCGTTCGGACTCAGGCGGGCTGATATAGCCCAAGGTTGAGTGCTTTCGTCGTGGATTGTAGAGCCGTTCGATATAATCGAACAGGTCTGGAACATTCAAAGGGATCAGCTACGCTAAATACTACCAGCATTTCCGCTGGCGGCATCTGCGTCTGATCATTGCCAAACGGAACCGCAAAACCCCGGCAGTGTCTGATGATTGCCGGATCATCCGCCAGGCACGTCTCCCTATTCGTCAGTTTGTACACCGCTGGTTATCATCTTGAGATCACTGATCGTACAACCCAAGGGGTCAGAGTGATCTTACCCACGCTTAGTGGACGCTCTAACAAGGGGATGATACTTACCCTGATAGGAGCGCACCGTGAAACGAAAGCCATACAAGCAGTACAGCCGCGAATTCAAATTAGAAGCGATCCGACTGGCCAAGACTGGCGACAAGCCGGCCACCCAAGTGGCCCGAGAGTTGGGCATTCGAGTAAACCAGCTACACAAGTGGAAACTGCAACTGGCGGCCGAGCAAGCGGCTGGCGGCCCGCCCAAACGGGGACGGCCGGTCGATGGCGAACTGGCCCGCTTGCGCCGCGATAACGATCGGCTCCAGGAGGAGAACGATATTTTAAAAAAAGCGGCCATCTACTTCGCGCGGGAATCAAAATGAAGCATCAGTTCATTGATTCCAACCGTACTGGCTATCCGGTGCGTCGTCTGTGCCGGGCACTGCGCGTCTCGGTGAGCGGCTATTACGCCGCCTGTGGCCGATCGATCAGTGCGCGTGGTAAGCGCCAAGAGGCGCTCACTGGCCGTATCCAGGCGATTCACATCACAAGCCGTGCTACCTACGGTGCCCCGCGTGTGCATGCCGAACTTGCCGGCCAAGGCGAGATCTGCTGCAAGAACACCGTCGCGCGCTTGATGCGCAAGGCGGGCATTGTTCCCAAGACGGTGCGTCGGTTCAGGATCACCACCGATTCGCGCAATACCAAGGCCTCGCCCAACCTGCTTGGTCGGGTGTTCACGGCCACAGAAGCCAATGAGCGCTGGCTGACCGACATCACCTTCATTCCGACCCGGGCAGGGTGGCTGTACCTGGCGGTGATCCTCGATTTGCATTCGCGCGCCGTCGTAGGCTGGGCGATGCGCGAGCGCATGGACGGGCAGCTTGTGATGGATGCGCTTGGCATGGCGATCGATCGTCGGGGTGAGGCACCGGAGATACTGCATTCTGATCAAGGCTCGCTCTACGCGATGGCCCAGTATCGGGCCGCTCTGGCCCGCCAAGGCATCCGCCAGAGCATGAGCCGTAAAGGCGATTGCTGGGACAACGCCCCGATGGAGAGCTTCTTCCATACGCTCAAGACCGAGCTCGTGATGCATTGCGACTACCAGACACGCGAGCAGGCTCGAGCCAGTTTGTTCGAGTACATGGAGGTCTTTTACAACCGTCAGCGTCGGCATTCGGCTCTGGACTATGCAAGTCCGTTAGACTTTGAAACACTGCACCGGCCCTTTGTTAAGGCGTCCACCGTTCGTGGGTAAGATCAGAGTCGGCATTATTTTAAAGTCAGTCATAAACCAAGCTCCGAAAATCAAAGGGCCCAAGGTCAATTATTTCGCAACGCTCTTTGCAAACATATCGTGCCTGGCCCCCTTTATCCTTTAATCTTTCGTCTCGCTTCCCCTTCAATAAAAACCCTTTTTACTGCAGGTGTGGAGTCCTTAATCATTCGGTCAATACGCTCCACCGCAGTCTCAATTTCCGCAGCCGATACGGAATCAAAAAAGTCTACGCTCAGGTTGACCAGGATATATTCCGGCCCCATGTGCATGGTGAAAACATCATTCACATGTTCAACTTCTGCCTGAGATTTCAAAATCCTGCGAATGTCCTCCACTACGGCTTTATTTGCACTTTCTCCAATGAGTAAGCCTTTTGTTTCATACGCCAGCCAGATTGCGGTTCCACCAAGTATCAGTCCAATAATAACGGACGCAATTCCATCAAAATAAAGAATACCGGTCACCTGGCTCAAAAATATTCCAAGGCCAGCCACCATGAGTCCGAGCATTGCGGCGGAATCCTCAAAAAGAACGACAAACCCGGTAGGGTCTTTTCCTTTTTGAATCGCCTCTACATATCCCCACTTTCCTTTTGCACGCGAGAATTCTCTGAAAGCAAAATACCAGGCAGCTCCTTCAAAAACCATCGCCAGGGCCAACACAAGATAGTTTATTGCGGGGTTTTGAACAGGCACAGGAATCAAAATATGCTGAACCCCCTCATAAATGGATACCCCTGCACCCACCGCGAAAATCAGGATGGCTACTACAAAGCTCCAGAAATAAATTTCCTTCCCGTGCCCGAAAGGAAACTGTTCATCGGCAGGCTTTTTGGATTGCCGAATACCGTAGAGCAATAAAATCTGATTGCCGGTATCCACCAGGGAATGAATTCCCTCCGAAAGCATGGCGGAACTTCCCGTAAACGCGGCAGCCACAAATTTGGCAACCGCTATCAGGGCATTGCCAATGAGCGCGGCATAAATGACTTTTTTGGAGGCGGATGATGACATGTGGCCGTAAGCTGCCCGTTTCGCAGACAAGATCGAAGTAGGACCTTGTAGCTGCATGATACTGAGTTAAGCGGTCGATTATTCCGCCCGCTAAAAATCAAAAGGGCCAGGGTCGATTACTTCGTGTCACCCATCACAAATATATCGTGCCTGGCCCCTTTAGCTTTCCTTTAACTATTGCAGCGTGGTGCAGAGTGAAAATAATTATAACTTGTTGTTTTTATTGATATTTATTTTACGGGTGCGGCGGGACCTGAATATATCGAGACTGGCATCTTTGATTTTGGTTTAGCAATCTCCAGATCATTAATTCGTGTTCATAAAAATAATGCTGGCTCTGACCCCTAGTGTTTTCCAATGACGGTGTAGTGGTCAACGTGGTGGACTCGTGGCCACTTCGTACGGAAACAAATGAGATCATACTCATCCACGGTAAATCCGCCTCTCAAACTATTTCTGCATCAGGAGTTTCCCCAATGAACATTTCCATGTATCAAGTGAGCGTGCCGCGTTTCGTCAATATTCTGAACAATCTGTCCGGCATTCTCGACAAGGCGCAAGCCCATGTGGACGCGAACAAAATCGACGTCGCTGCATTAACCACGTACCGATTGTTCCCGAACATGTTCCCGATGGCACGCCAGGTGCAGATTGCCTGCGATACGGCCAAGGGTGCAGTGGCACGGCTGGCCGGAGTGGACATCCCCAAGAACGAAGACACCGAGCAGACGCTGGCAGAATTGAAGGCGCGGATTTCCACCACCATCGCCTTTATCGAATCGATCAAGCCTGCGCAGATCGACGGCACTGAAGACAAGGACATCACGCTCACGCGCGGCGAGAAGAGCACGACCTACAAGGGCATGCAATTCCTGCTCGGCCATGCACTGCCGAATTTTTATTTCCACGTCACGACGACCTATAATATTCTGCGTCACAACGGTGTGGAAATTGGCAAGCGTGCTTATCTCGGCAATCCTTAGGGTAGGTGTTTCCAGGCTAAAAACGCAGGTCTAAGCATTACAACCCACGAGGGGTCAGACCACGATTTTCAACGGATACTCAAACAGCGCGTCACCCGTGGCAAGGCAGGACAACCCTCAGCAAACAAGTTGGATGATGGGGAGCAAGAGCGATTGTCTTAAAAAGGGAAATCGTGGTCTGTCCCCTATTATTCTGAGTTAAGCGGTCGATTATTCCGCCCGCTAAAAATCAAAGGGGCCAGGGTCGATTATTTCGCATCACCCATCACAAATATATCGTGCCTGGCCCCTTTAGCTTTCCTTTAACTAATGCAGCGT
>JBBKXO010000134.1:0-2590 GCA_037969525.1 Burkholderiales bacterium
GCCTACATCCGCGAGCGCATAGACGCCGTGCTTGATGAAAAACTCGAAGCAAAACTTGCCGATATTCAGGCCAAGCGCACTCCGTCGATGACCATCATCGCAACCAAAGGGACGCTGGACTGGGCCTATCCGCCGTTCATACTGGCCTCGACTGCCGCTGCGCTGGGCTGGAATGTGTCGATATTCTTCACGTTCTACGGACTGCAACTGCTGCGCAAAGACCTGGGGCATCTCAAGGTCAGTCCGCTGGGCAATCCGGGCATGCCGATGAAAATGCCCTTCGGGCCAGACTGGTTCAAGGCCATCAACTGGAATATTCCCAACATCGTCCAGGCCGCCGTGCCGGGCTACGAAGCACTGGCGACCACGCTGATGAAGCAGACGATCAGCAATAACGGGGTCGCTGAAATTGGCGAGTTACGAGCACTGTCTCTGGAGGCAGGTGTCAACATGATCGGCTGCCAGATGACGGTCGACCTGTTCGGCTTCACGCACGACGATTTCATACCGGAGGTGAAAGAGTATTGCGGTGCCGCGACGTTCCTGCCGATGGCGCAGGAAGCGGATGTCAGTCTGTACATGTAATCAAAAAAACATAAACTAATTCGCTGTTCAACAATGGAGGGGATCATGGAATTCAGGAGATCGTTGTCGGCAGTTGCATTGGCCGTGGCGGGTATGCTGGTTGCGGGTACGGCCGGCGCCACCAACGGATATTTTCCGCATGGACACGGAATGAAATCTAAGGGCATGGGCGGGGCCGGGATGGCGATGCCAGAAGATGCTTTGTCTGCGGCGGACAATCCGGCCGGTATGGTCTGGGTCGGAAACCGCATAGACTTCGGTGTTGATTGGTTTCGTCCGGTGCGCCATACCCAGCTTGGTCTTGGACCTGGTCCGTTCGGCGCCGAGTACAGTGGCAATGATGACCAGAATTTCCTAATTCCTGAATTCGGTTACAACAGAATGTTGAACGCAAATTCGTCACTTGGAGTTAGCGTTTACGGTCACGGCGGCATGAATACAAATTATGCCAACCTTAATACTGCGACGGGCGGTGCAATATTCGGGCAGGGTAAGCTGGGTGTCGATCTAATGCAATTGTTCATCTCGCCCACCTATTCGGTAAAGGTAAGCCCTGATCATTCCCTCGGTGTGTCGCTGAACTTCGCTTACCAGCGATTTAAAGCCTATGGTATTCAAAACTTTGATAATCCGTTTGCATCGTCTGCCCCAGGTTCTGTGACCAACAACGGTTATGATTCTTCGACCGGTTTGGGACTCCGGGTAGGCTGGCTGGGCCAGCTTTCACCAAGCGTTAGTGTTGGAGCGTCCTACCAGAGCAAGACCCGGATGGGTAAATTCGACAAATATCGCGGATTGTTTGCTGAGCAGGGTGGCTTTGATATTCCCGAGAAGTATGGGGTTGGTATTGCCGTGAAAGCTACTCCACGAATGATGGTCGTTCTCGATCTCGAGCGCATCAATTACAGCAAAATTAAATCAATCGGAAACAGCGGTAATATCCCCGCGCTCCTCGGCACCGACAATGGCCCCGGATTTGGCTGGCGAGATATGACGGTGCTCAAACTCGGCACAAGCTATGTGCTAAATAATAAGCTTACATTGCGCGGTGGTGTTAGTCATGGGAAGCAGCCAATACCCAGCACTGAAACTTTTTTCAATGTGCTCGCACCAGGGGTTATCGAGACTCATCTGACATTAGGTGCGACTTGGACGCTGGCCAACAAATCTGAGTTGACAGTGTCATACATGCATGGATTCAATAAATCCGTTACGGGAACGGGACCGACTACCGGATTCAGTTCCAAGATGTATCAAGACTCTCTAGGCATCGCCTACGGCTGGAAGATGTAGCCGATCCAGACAGAGGCGACGAGTGAAAATAAAGGGCTGTGGTTACACAGCCCTTTTTCGTTATGTACACGGCGGTGCTATGCTAGACCCGACATGAAAACGATCCCGATTGCTGACACCGGCAAGCTGAAAAACGAGCTGGCGAAATACAAGAAAGGCAAGAAGCTCGACATCCGCCTGTTCAACCAGGTGGCGCGGCTCGCCTGGCTGGGCAGGATCGTGCTGTGTGCGCTGGACCCCGACGATCCGGAATGCAAATCATGGTTGTTGCACCTGCAGCCGCTGGAAGGTCTTGCTGCGCAAATCATCCGAGTCGATGAAGATCTGAACGGCACGCCGTTTGCCTCGCAGATACACATACTCGACGCCGAACAGGGCGCGCATATTGCTGACATTTTTCGCGAGGGCATGCAGCAGCGCGCGCGCGACTTGCAGGCGCTGGAGAAGCGCGATTTCTATTTCGAGAAATATTTTACGCCGGAAGGTAAATCCAGCTGATCGACGCGCGCCTGCTTGATGTCGGTTGTATGCCACCGCAGCGCCTGCACGCGACGTACGCGGGCATTGCGCAGGCAATGAGCGCAGACAGCGCGCCAGTGTTGCTGTGGGGCACCGCTCAGGCCCACATTTGTCTGGGGCAGAGCCAGAGCGCGGAGCAGGAACTGGTGCCGCAACTTGCGGTGCCCATAGTGCGGCGGCTACTGGGCGGCGG
>JBBKXO010000135.1:0-2788 GCA_037969525.1 Burkholderiales bacterium
CATGTGATTGGCGTAGACTGTGTTTTCCATGTGGCCTCACCGCCGTTTTGGCGTCATCGGTGCGGCCACTCGCTTAGCGCCGATTCTCTTAACTTCTCTTAACTTCTCTTAACTTGCGCAGCCAGCATGGTGACGGATCGATGCTCAGCCGCAAAACCAGGAATAATTAAGAAATATGGATTGCGACACTTGATAAAACAGCCGCGATATCCACTGAAGGCTGCAGACTCTCCGACACTGCAGGCCCTGATACGCAATCTCAGTGACGCACTCCCTCACGGAGGCGCACCAGATGCAGAACGCCTTGCCTCAGCGTTGAGCCAGGCCGTTGGCGCTGGCGCCTGGCTGCCTCGCGAGCGGCGCCACGCCAACCCCGAACGCTACGCCCGTCATCTGATCTACGCGGATCCGCGCGGGCAGTTCTCTTTACTGGCCATCGTCTGGGCGCCGGGGCAGTCCAGTCCTGTCCACAACCACCGCACATGGTGCGGCATTGCGATTTATCAGGGCTCGCTCACCGAAACGATTTTCGAAAAGCCGCCGGGCAAAGTCACACTGGTGGCTGCAAAGCGTGAGATACGCAACAAAGGCTCCACCATTATTGACAGCACCGGTCTTGCCATACACCAGTTCTCGAACCACGGACGGGTGAACGCGATTTCTCTGCATGTGTACGGCGTTGGCGGCCACCAGGTGTCTACCGGCATCAACCGCATCTTCAACAGCAATCATGCCTGAAGCAAAATAGCAGTGGCCACACACCTGCCCCGGCAACGCACTTATGGATAAGCGTTCTGGGCGCGGCCGGTGGTCAGGAAATGGTAATAGCTGCCGATGAACAGGTTCATGCGGTAGTAGTTGCGGACATCCTTGTACTGTTCAAACTTCACGTTTTTGATAATTTCGTCGCGACTCATGCCTTTGGCGACGGCGTCGCGCATGCCGCGGTCGAAATCCCCCAGCATCTGCGCCTCATCCAACACATCCTGCCTGGCGCCGATATCCCCGTGCCCGCCGAGATAAATATCGACCTCCATGGCGGCGATTTTTTTCAGCAATTCGACCCAGCCCGACATGGACGGGGTGAATGAAGGATTCGGCCAGCTGTTTTTCGAAAACGGCCCGCCGGCAAACAATACGCGCTCTTGCGGAAAACGCACGAAGGTGTCACCCGGATTCTGCCCCGCGCCCAGGTAAAGCAGTTCCACCGTGCGCCCGCCAAGATGCAGCGTCAGGGTGGAATCAAAAGTAAGGTCCGGCGGCACCAGCTTCACCTCCGCCGGATCAAACTGGCGCTGTTTGAAGTAACCCTGCCGGCGCTTCATCTCCAGCGGGAAATGGTGCTGCATCATGCCGGCCGTATCACGGTGGGCGATGATAGTTGCGCCCTCGCGCTTGAACACCGAATTGCCGAAGTAATGATCGCCGTGGGCATGGGTATTGACCACCCAGCGCACGGGTTTGTCCGTAGTTTTGCGTATCGCCGCCAGAAGTTCTTCACCGCGCCGGGGATGCTGGCGCGTATCAATGACCAGCACGCCGTCGTCAGTGACCAGCCATGCATTGTTCGATTCCGCGTGGTGATACTGGAAGAACAGTCCGGGAGCGACCTCGGTCACCTTGATCGGAATGTTTTTTTCCTGGACTTCCCCGCCGCCACTTGCCTGTGCAAACACCGGCACCGCGCACGCTGCGAGCAACGCCGCGAACAACCCCATGACCACGCGCTTCATGACCCCTCCCCATGCACAGGCGCCAAGCGCGCCGGAATGCAGTTTACCCTTACGCTGACATAAGGCGATGGCATACTGTGTTGCGCAAATTTGCGCTGCCACATATGAGTGCTGCCATGCGTTTGCGTTTGTTCAGCGTCTGCATTTGCTGCTGGATCGGCGCGGTCAGCGCCCAGAGTTTCCCGAACCGCCCGGTGCGCATGCTGATCCCGTTCACCGCTGGCAGTGCCGCCGATGTGATCGCACGCGCCATGGAACCGGCCATGCGCGAGCGCCTGGGCCAGCCACTGGTCATCGACAACCGCGGTGGCGCCGGCGGCAATATCGCAGCCGAACTGACCGCAAAAAGTCCGCCCGACGGCTACACCCTGCTGATGGGCACCATCGGGACACAGGCCATCAATTACAGCCTGTATTCCAAGCTGAGTTACCACCCGCTGAACAGCTTCACGCCAGTGGCGCGTGTCGGCGATAGCCCGAACATCCTAGTAGTCAATCCCAGCGTGCCGGCCAAATCGGTAAAAGAACTGATCGCGCTCGCCAAAGCCCGGCCGGGCGTACTGAATTACGGCAGTTCAGGCGCCGGCACCTCGGTGCACTTGTCGGGCGAACTGTTCAACAGCATGGCTGGTGTAAAAACCGTACACGTTCCTTACAAAGGCGCCTCTGAAGCACTAACCGCGCTGATCTCCGGCCAGACCGACCTGCAGTTTGCCAGCGCGTCATCGGCGATTCCAATGATCAAGGCCAATCGACTGCGCGCGCTAGGCGTGACTTCGCCGAAACGGATTGCGTCATTCCCCGAACTGCCGACCATCGCGGAATCCGGATTGCCCGGTTTCGAAGCGGTGGCGTGGTTCGGCATCGTCGGCCCGGCCAATCTGCCAGCGCCGGTGGTGACGACGCTGAGCAAAGCCGCGCTCGACGCACTGGCTCAAGCGGATGTGAAAAACCGGCTCGCCGCCTCCGGGGTCGAAACCAATCCGGGCTCGCCGGAAGAGTTCCGCAAACTGATCGAAGCGGAAATCCCGAAATGGGCGCAGGTGGTAAAAGCG
>JBBKXO010000136.1:0-4054 GCA_037969525.1 Burkholderiales bacterium
TTGCAGCGCGGCCCAAGGTGCAGGCGGCAATGAAGGCGGAGGGTTTGCTGAAATAAATGCCGGCGTTGTGCTAGCGTATCCACCTCGCATATTGCGAACCAGGAGAGATGACAACCTGAATGCGCTGTGCAAGCTCACGGGCACTTGGGGTGTATTGCTGGGCCGGTTGCTGCTGGCGGCCATATTCCTGCAATCGGGTTATGACAAGATGTTCAACTTCGGCCGCACGGTGAAGCTGATGGTTTCCAAGGGCATACCGTTCGCCGAAGTCCTGTTGGTGCCGGCCATCATCATTCTGCTTGCCGGGGGGCTCATGCTGCTGATCGGCTGGCAGGCGCGCTGGGCGGCGCTGGCACTGATCGTGTTCATGATTCCCACGACGCTGGTGTTTCACAGCTACTGGACTTATCCGGAAGCGCAGTTCATCAACCAGTTCCACCATTTCTTCAAGAACGTGGCGATCATCGGCGCATTGTTCATGGTCATGGGCATGGGTTCGGGCGGCATGAGCGTGGATCGACCGCGCGCATGAGTTGCGCGGCATGACAGCAGGGGCGGAGCGCAGCGCATGGCCGCTGGCGCGGCGCATCGGCACCATCGAATCCTTCCATGTGATGGTGCTGCTCGAGCGGGCGCACCAACTGGAGGCGGCCGGGCGCAGCATCATCCACATGGAGATCGGCGAACCCGATTTCTCCACGCCTGAACCGATCCGCGCTGCCGGCATGCGCGCGATCGAGCAGGGCAAACTTTTCTATACCGCCGCACTGGGCATGCCCGCCCTGCGCCGCAAGATCGCCGGTTTTTACCAGACACGCTACGGGGTCGAGGTGTCCGCTGAGCGCGTCATCATTACCGCCGGCGCTTCCGGTGCGCTGCTGCTGACGATGGCGACACTGGTCAACTCCGGCGATGAAGTGCTGCTCACCGATCCCGGCTATCCGGCCAATCGCCAGTTCGTGCGCCTGATGGATGGCGTGCCGGTCAGCGTCGCCGTCGGCCCTGACAGCAATTACCAGTTGCAGTGCGCGCATCTGGCGCAGCACTGGAGCAGCCGCACGGTCGCCGCCCTGGTTGCCACGCCGTCAAATCCTACAGGCACGCTGCTGGCGGCGGATGAACTGCGCGCCATGGCGGAGTTTGCCGCGCAGCGCGGCGGCGCGCTGATTGTCGATGAGATTTATCACGGCCTGGTCTATGAAGGCGTTGCACAAACGGCGCTGGCATTACGCGACGACGTGTTTGTCATCAACAGTTTTTCCAAATATTTCAACATGACGGGCTGGCGCCTGGGCTGGATTGTCGCGCCCGAACGTTACGTCGATGCGATTGACCGGTTGTCACAGAATTTTTTCCTGGCGGCGCCGACGCCGGCCCAGTACGCAGCGCTCGCCGCTTTCGAGCCGGCGACGCTGGCGCTGCTCGATGCCCGCCGTGACGAGTTCCGCGCCCGCCGCGATTTCCTGCTGCCCGCGCTGCGCGATCTGGGTTTTGGCGTGCCGCAGTCGCCGCAGGGGGCGTTTTACATTTATGCCAATTGCTCGGCTTTTACCGATGACAGTTTTGCATTTGCGCGGGCGTTACTGGAAGAGGCGGGGGTGGCGGTTGCACCGGGTGTGGATTTTGGGGCGCATGAGGCAGGGGTGCATGTGCGGTTTGCTTATACGCAACCGGTGGCTTTGTTGCGGGAGGGTGTGGCGCGCATAGCCAAATTCTTGGGCAAGATTTAACTCTTGGGCAAGACTTAACGATTGCTGAAGAGTTGAGTTTGTTTGGCCGGGGCAGCCCGGCGGCTGGTTACTTTCTTTTGCGCGGCCAAAAGAAAGTAACCAAAGAAAATCCGCCCCGGTTTGCCGCCCTTCGGGTCCCCTGCGTTGCTCGCGCGACCGGGCGGCTGCGCAACTCGCGTGAACGCTCATTAAATGGTGATGCTGCGGGCGGGTGGTGTAGATGATGAGTCTATGACTTGCGCTGCTCGCACAGTGCTCGCCGACTACTCCCGGCCGCACTGCGCTACTCGGCGGCTCACAAGGGGAGGGTTTGGTAGTGGCGGTGAAGTTAAGAGGTCGCTGCTCTGACCAGCAGCGAGATGCCGCTGATGACCAGCAGGCCACCCATGATTCGGATGATCGTTTGCTGCTCCATGTTCAGATGCAGATGGTGGCCGGTCCAGATGCCCAGCCCCATCACCGGCAGCAGTGCGGCGGCTGCGAGCAGCGCCGCCGGTGAGTAGAGTCCGGCGACGATGAACAGCGCAATGCGCGCCAGCGTGGTGAACATGAAGATCATCGGCATGGTCGCGCGGATCTGTGTAGGCGTAGCCTGGCGGCCGGCGAGGAAGAACACGTAGATCGGGCCGCCGATGCCGAATACGGCCGACGTCCCGCCGCCGAATGCGCCGATCGGTGCGCCGGACCAGTGCGGCAGCGGAAACCCTTTGCCGCGCTTGATTACGTAAGACGCGCCGAAGAACACCACGAACAGGCCGAGGCCGCCGATCAGCAACTCCGGCTGCAGGTGTACCAGCAGGTAGACGCCGCCGAGTATGCCCAGCGCCATGAACGGCAGCAGCACCAGCAGTTCGCGGCGCATCACATCGGCGCGCAAGCGGATGCCCATGCCGAACGCACCCACGCAGTCGAGGATCACGAAAAACGGCACCACGAATTTCAGCGGAAACAGGTGCGCCAGCAGCGGTACTGCGATCAGCGTCGAACCAAAACCGGAGATGCCGAACACCACATAGGCCGCGAACACGATCAGCGGTGCCAGGATCAGGATGTGGGGTTGCAGCAGGTCGGAGATCGGCATCGCACCGAGTATAACCGGTAGAATTAACGCAACCTGCACTGCAGATTTGTACCTCACCCTTCACTCTTCAACCTTCATTCCTCATCCCTGACGTATTGATGACTCAACTGATCCTGATCCGCCACGGCGAGACGCTGTGGAACACCGAGCGCCGCATGCAGGGCCATCTCGACAGTCCGCTGACCACGCGCGGGCTGTGGCAGGCGGAACAGCTCGGCGCGCGCCTCAAGGCGTTGCCATTCACCACGCTGTATTCCAGCGATCTGCCGCGCGCGCATCGCACTGCGCAGAGTATTGCCGCGGTGACCGGCCACGCCGTCGTCACGGATGCCCGGTTGCGCGAGCGGCACTTTTGCGGATTCGAAGGCCTGTCCCGGGCCGAGATGGAAACGCGCGCCCCTGATGTGTATGCGCAGTTCATGTCGCGCGATCCTCAGTACGCGGTGCCCGGCGGCGAAAGTCCCGCGGATTTTCACGCGCGTTGCCGTGCGGCGCTCGAAGAACTCGCTGCGCGCCATGCCGGCGCCAGCATTGCTGTAGTCACTCATGGTCTCGTGCTCGATTGCGCGTACCGCGCGGCCAGTGGTCTGACGCTCGACGCGCCGCGTCCGGTGCCGCTGGTCAACGCCAGCCTCAACTGGTTTGACTGCGATGACGGGCTATGGCGCGCCGGGCGCTGGGGTGACGCGGATCACCTGGGGCGTGACGGCGTCACCATATTCGGTGATGGCACGGTGTAACATGAATAAAATATCAATAAAATCAACTAGTTATATTAATCTGCTATGAGTGCGCAGTGATCGCCGTGCCTGCCGCTGAGCCTGTCATCATCGTCCACGGCCTGTGGATGCACGGCTGGGTCATGGCCTGGCTGGGACGGCGCATCCGCAACTGCGGTTTCAACGTGCATCGTTATTCCTATCCTTCCATGCGACTGACACTCAGTGAGAATGCCGAACGCCTCGCACAGTACTGCGAACGACTCGCTGCACCGCGTGTGCATGTCGTTGCGCACAGCATGGGCGGGCTGGTCGCGCTGAAAATGCTGGCCACCACACGCAGCTTTAGCTGCGGCCGGCTGGTATTGACCGGTTCTCCGTACGGCGGCAGTCATGCCGCGGTGCGACTCGCGCGGCTGCCCGGAGGCAGGGCGTTGCTGGGTCACAGTTTCCCCGAATGGCTCCACCAGCCACGCCCCACAGCCAGCGGCGCAGACGAAACCGGGGTGATTGCCGGCACGCGC
>JBBKXO010000137.1:0-3380 GCA_037969525.1 Burkholderiales bacterium
GCCCCAATGCATTGAAAACCCGCGGCCCGGTACTGGCCGATGCGCTGGCAGGCAAGGCCCCGGCCAACGTGACGTTTGATATCGATTTGATCTGCAAGGAACTCACCACGATGATCGCGGAAGCAAAAACCCTGGGTTACGACCTGCCGGTCGCTGCGCGCTCCCTGGAGTGTTTCGAAGTCGCGGCCCGCGCCGGCCTGGGCAAAGGCGACGCAGTGATGCTACCGGTCAGCTGGCTGCGCAAAAAATCAGCAGCCTGAACCCGTCGCAGGGTGGAGGCAGGCTTAACCCTAGCCTGCCTGCCCCACAACGGACAACGGTTATGACCTCAGCCGCATAAACGCTGCGCGCGCTTCAGCCCGCCTGAATCACTCCACAGGCCAGGCGCGCACCGGCATTGCCGGTAGGCTGGGTCTTGTAATCATCCGGATCGGCATGGACGATCAGTCCGCGGCCGACAACGCTGGCTGGTCCCGGCGTGACGGTGATGGTGTCGAGATCGACCGCGATCTTGGCACGCCCCGCCTTGTTGGCCTTGAGTGCCGGCAGATCACCCGCATGGCGCTCGCTGCCGGCAGGGTTGCCATGGGGCTTGCCATGCGGATTGAAATGCCCCTTGGCGCTCATGCCGTCACCCGAGCTGCAGTCGCCGGCCTCATGAATGTGCAAACCGTGCTCCTGATCCGGCTTGAGGCCCTGCACGAATATCGTGACCCGGACCTTGTCGCCGATTTGCTCGAAAGTGGCCTCGCCAATCGTCTTGTTACCTTTGGTTGCCTGCAACCCTGCCGTCGCGCGCGGCGGCTCAGTCGGTGTGGTCTGGCAGGCGGCTGTGAGGATAGCGACCGCAGTAATGGCAATGACAGTTTTCATGTTGTTCCCCTTCTCTGGAAAATTAATTGATTCAATTTTTCGGCACCGTAAATTCTATTCGATACCATGCATTCCGCAACGTGACACCCACCACAGGTAACTATGCAACAGTCAGATCCCCCAGCCTCGTAATCATTTGAACACGTCCGTGACCAGCAGATTGGGCAGCCACAACGCCAGCGCGGGAAAGAAGATCACCAGGAGCAGCACCAGCATATCGGTGAGGAAAAACGGCACCGACCCCTTTAACACCTGGGTCACCGGGATCTTGGCCGTGCCACTCACCGCAAAGAGGTTAAGGCCGACGGGTGGCGTGACCACGCTCATTTCGACGGCAAGGGCAAGCATGATGCCGAGGTGAATCGGGTCGATCTTCAGCGCGTAGGCCACCGGGAATACCACCGGCACTGTCAGCAGCACCATGGCGACGCCATCCACGAACATGCCCAGCAGCATCAACACGCCCATGAATGCAAAAATAAATGTCAGCGGGGTCAGCCCCCACCCGACCACGGTCTCGGTAATCCTCTGCGGCCAGTACATATTGGCCGCCAGGAACTGGAACACACCCACACAGCCGACCAGAAACAACACGACCGCCGTGAGATTGAGCGCCCGACCCGCGGTGGGCAGCAGCCCGCGCAGGAACGCGCGCGTATCGCTGAGGAAACCGTACAGCAGGGCATAGCCGCAAGCCGCGGCCGCGGCCTCGGTGGGTGTGAACAAGCCCCCATAAAGGCCGCCGAGGATCAGCACCGGCATGCCCAGCGCCGGCGCCGAGCGCTTGAATTCCGCCCACACGCGTCGCGGCACGAACTTGCCGCGCGGCAGTTTCAGGATCCAGGCAATGACGATCACGGTGATTATGTTGCCGGTAGCCAACAGCAGCCCGGGCACGACGCCGGCGAAAAACAGGCGCACCACGGAAGTCTCGGTGACGATGCCATAGAGTATCAAGATGATGCTCGGCGGTATGAGCATGGCAATGCCGCCAGCGGTGGCGACCAGTCCCGCCGAGAACCAGTCTGGATACCCGCGACTGCGCATCTCGGGAATCGCGATTACGCTCATGGCCGCCGCCATCGCCACGCTCGAACCCGAAATCGCACCGAACATGACGCACGCGAGCACGGTGGCCACGCCGAAACCGCCCGGCATCCAGCCCACCAGCGAATCGGCAAAGCGAAACAGCTGCCTCACCAGGCCGGTACGCTCCATCAGAAAACCCGCGAAAATGAACAACGGGATTGCCATCAGCGAATAACGGCTGATGAAGTTGAAGAAGGCGCGGAAGATGACCGAAGGCTCGAGCAGCGGATCAACCAGGATGTAAGCCGCGCTCGCAGCACTTAACGCAATGCCTATCGGCACGCTCAGCACGAGCAGCACCAGCACCACGATACCGACGATATGCATCTGCGGCCCTCTAGTTGATCAGCGGAAGCGGGTTACTTAATCCGGCATGCGATCGAGCAGCGGCGCTTCTTCTTCGACCTCGCGCCCGCGCCATTTCTGTATTTCGATCCAGATCTGAAACATCATGGTGATCGCCATGAAAATAAAACTGATCAGCAGCGTCGCCAGGAACGGCGCCAGTGGAAAAGCCAGGCTTTCGGTGCGGCTCGCGTATTTGATGCCCTCTTCAATTTCCGGGATGCCCCACCACACCACGGCGAGCATGAACAGGAACGAGATGACCAGGGCGATGAATTTGACGACCACGGCCGCCTTGCGCGCACGCGGCCCGCTCGCCTGCAGCAGTTCCAGCAGCAAAACCACGTTGAGGTGTTCGTTATGCCGCTGCGAGATGCTGAAGTAGAGAAAGACGCTGCTCAGGATGAAATACGTGACGGCGTCCTGTTGCCACTCGTAGGAGAAACCGAAGACGTAACGCCGCACCACTTCGAGCAGCGCCAGCAGCGTGCTGCCGAGGAGGATGACGGCCGCAGTGGGCGCCAGGAACCGGTCCTGGAACGCCCGCCAGACGGCGTAGGCTTTATCCACGCGCCCTGTCCGCGGCTCAGGGCGTTATTTGATGACGATCTTGGACGCGTGCTTGGAGCAGTCCACTTTCTCGATCCACGACGAACCGGTCGGGTTCTGCTGGGAAAGTGCCCGCCCTTCCTTGACGAAGGTATCGACCCAGGGATTGGCTTCGGCCGGCGTCTTGCTCTTCACGTAGCGGCTCGCCGAGTCACCGACCGCGTTCACCATCGTCGCGACTTCCGGCGGCGTCAACCAGTAGACACCGGGCTTCGATGGATCCTTGGTCCCGTACTTGTCATAGGTCATCTTGTCGACGCACCAGTTGAGCTCTTTTTGCACTTGTATGGTTTCGGCTATCAGGCCCTGCAGCGCAGTCTGGGTTGCCGGTGACAGGCGGCCCCACCAGCGCTGGCTGGCACTGATCATGTAATAGTCGCCGATGAAAGCACCAGCGCCGCCGATGGAGAAGAATGGTGCCTGCTCACGCACCCCCAGCCAGCCGCCGATGCTGGTCATCAGCC
>JBBKXO010000138.1:0-6439 GCA_037969525.1 Burkholderiales bacterium
GCGGCACGGATCGATGACAATGGCGTGACGCTGGATTTGCCCGGCGGTAAACGCGAACGCGTCGACTGGGTGTTGGCGGGTACCGGGCGCAAGCCCAATACTCACGACCTGGAATTGTCACGAGCGGGTGCTGCAACCGATGCGCGGGGATTCATCATGGTTGACGACTGCAATCAGGCGGCCCCCGGTGTTTTTGCAATCGGCGACGTTGCCAATCCGGGGATGAGTGCGAATCATGCGCTGGCGGATGCCGCGGTGGCGGTAACCAACATCATCCGGGCGGGCAGTTGCCACCGCGATGACCGCAGCGTACCTGTAGCGGTGTATACAGCACTGGAACTGGCGCGTGTGGGGTTGAATGAAGATCAGGCAGAAGCCATGGAACTGGAGCCGGCGACTGCGTTCACCTCCTTCGAGGTTAATCCGGCGGCACTGGCGCAGGGCGAACGCGGCGGCTTCCTGCGCATTGTCGCCGACATGGACAGTGGCCGCGCGCTGGGTGCGGAAATCGGCGGGCGCGGCGCCGCTGAACTGATTGGCATGCTGGGCTTGGAATTCGGCGCACCCCGGGCCCTATCGCGTTTGGCCGCTGCTGCGTACAATCACCCCACGCGCAGCGAGGAAATCCTCAATGCTGTTGAAACGCTGGCGGCCCGCTGGAATATGGGCCAGCACGTGTTTGCAGCAACAGACGACAGTCTGCCGGCGGAATAAACCCCCGCGGGCCCGTGTTCAGGAGGCAGGAACAGGTGAATCGACCGGCATCCGAGGTGTTTGCAGCCCATGCCACGCAGTACATTCCCAGGCTGCGTCGCTACGCACGGGCGCTGACGGGTGACGCCAGCGCGGCTGATGATCTGGTGCAGGACACGCTGGAGCGTGCTTTGGTCAAACATTCTCTGTGGCGCGAAGGTACGGATCTGCGCGCCTGGTTGTTTACCGTGATGCATAACGTCTTTGTCAATCAGATACGCAGCGCTGCCGCCAGCCGGACGGTGCCGATGGATGATGCGATTGCTGATTTGCCTCATCCGCAAACTACGGATCGGCTGGAAATCCGCGATCTCGATACGGCATTGCAGGCTTTGCCGGATGAGCAACGTACTGTGTTACTGCTGGTGGGACTGGAACAAATGACTTATGACGAGGCAGCCCGTGTGCTCGAAGTGCCGATCGGCACGGTGATGTCGCGGCTGTCGCGGGGGCGCGAACGGTTGCGCCGGCTGATGCAGGGCATGCCCGAGGCAGCGTCGCTGAAGGTCGTCAAATGAGCGAGATTGTGGTGAGCGAATCTGAATTACAGGCTTATGTTGATGGCCGGTTGTCTGCGGCACGCAACATCGAGGTGGCACAATACCTGCTGCAGCATGACGCTGACGCGCAGCGTGTCACCGCCTATCGTCGCCAGAACGAGCTTTTGCAGGCCGCGTATGATCCGGTGCTCACGCAACCGGTGCCCGCAGCACTGCAGCCAGGTAAGCCCCGGCGCATGCCCTTGCAGCGTTATGCCATTGCTGCTGCCCTGATGGCGGTCAGCGGCTTTGCCGGCTGGCAGTTGCATGCCTATGTTGCGGCCGAACGTGCGCAATCTGTTTATCTGGTGCGGGTTGCTGCGGTGGCGCATGCGCTCTACAGCCCGGAGGTGCGGCACCCGGTCGAAGTTGGTGCGGATCAGGAAGAGCATCTGGTGCGCTGGTTGTCGAAACGGCTGGGCACCAGTTTGAAAATTCCGCATTTGGTGCCACAAGGGTACTCGCTGGTAGGCGGGCGTTTGTTGCCCGGCGAGCGCGGCCCCGGGGCGCAGTTCATGTATCAGGACATGAAGGGCCAGCGACTTACGCTTTATGTACGCGTAAGCAAAGAAGCGGGCGGGCAAACGGCATTCCGTTTTGCGCAGGAGAACGGCGTCGGCGTGTTCTATTGGCTCGACGGCCAGATAGGCTATGCCTTATCCGGCGAAAGCAATCGCGCCGAATTGCTGCGCGTCGCCGACGCGGTGTATCGGCAACTCAATCCTTGAAGTAATCGTCAGTAGCGCCTGTGGCGGATAATTGACGGCGCTGCCGGGTGCCGTCGAAATAAAAACATAACTAATTGTTTTTATTGATATTTTTATAACTCCGGCCTATCCCTTGCGGTGCTCAACCGCACCATGCTCAAAGCGACAGGAATCCGGGGAACAGCGATGTTCAGGGAGGGGCGGGAGAGACGCGCGGTACGCGCCAGGTGCGGATACTCAAAAACTGCGTTGGGGTGCGGGCGGGGTACTAAAAAGTACCGAGAATTAGTACTGAGAATAAGTACTGAGAAGAAGTGCTGAGGGGATATTAACGCGGGGATACTGAATTCGGGAACTGCGGGCAGTTATTAAATGCGAAGGCCGGGGGTTACCCGGCCTTCGCAAGACTACTACTTCTTCTTGGCTGCTTTCTTCTTACCAGCTTTTTTCTTTGCTTTTTTCTTCGCTGCCATCATCGTCTCCTTAAAGTTAACTTAGGCATCGTTTGAGTGCGGCTTATGTTCCGCACTACCAGCGCACGATTTTCAAGAACATTTAACATCGCTGTTACGTGCTCACCAAATAATTTTTGGCGAAAACCGTGTTCGGTGCGCCAATTCTATGCTATGACGAAAAAAAAATGCAACACTTTTGTCAAGTTTATTTGATCGTGCGATTTTAGTTGTGGATTTGGTACAACAACGATTTGCAACGAAAAAGTACGCGCATCGCACTTTTTTTAATCTTTCAGTCCGGCAAACGACGTTCGCAAGACATCAGCATGGCGACTGTTTCGCGATCACGTATCTGGTAAACGCGGTTGCCATCAACCATGATTTCGGCTGCCCGCGGACGTGTGTTGTAGTTGGATGACATGCTCATTCCATAGGCGCCGGCGGATCCGATAGCGATCAAATCTCCTGCATCAACCGCCAGTTGACGGTCCCGTGCGAGGAAATCGCCGCTTTCACAGACTGGTCCGACGATGTCATACAACCTGCCATCCGTCGTTGACTGACGCAGCGGCAGTACGTCATGCCAGGCTTCGTACAGCGCGGGACGCATCAAATCGTTCATTGCAGCGTCGACGATGGCGAAATTCCTGTCCTGGCCTGGTTTCAAGTACAGCACTTCGCTCAGCAGCACGCCGGCATTCCCGGTCAGCAATCGGCCGGGTTCGAACAGCAGTTTCTGCGGGCGGGTACCCAAGGCCCGGATCAGTGCCTGCGCATAATCAGTTACCGACGGCGGCGTTTCATCCTGATATCGGATGCCCAGCCCGCCGCCCAGATCTATATGGCTGATGGCGATGCCATCGCGCGCCAGCGTATCCACCAGTGCGAGCACCCTTTCGAGCGCGGCAATAAACGGCGCCACATCAGTGAGTTGTGAGCCAATATGGCAATCGACGCCCTCGATGCGCAGATGCGGCAGTTCGCGCGCACGACGGTAAATGGCAGGGGCATCGGTATAAGCGACGCCAAACTTGTTTTCTTTCAGCCCGGTTGCGATGTAAGGGTGTGTTTTGGCGTCCACATCCGGATTGATACGCAGGCTGACGGGGGCGATGGCGCCCATTTCGCCTGCGACCCGGCTTAACAATTCAAGTTCGGCGGCCGATTCGACGTTGAAACAGAGGATGCCGGCTTGCAGCGCCTGGCGCATTTCCGCCGCGGTCTTGCCAACTCCGGAAAACACCACTTTGCGCGGATCGCCCCCGGCGGCGATAACCCTCGCCAGTTCACCGCCAGAAACGATATCAAAGCCGCTGCCCAAACGCGCAAATACATCGAGCACGCCAAGACTGGGGTTTGCTTTGACTGCGTAACACAGCAGATGATCGCGCCCGGAAAATGCCGCGTCGAAATCGCGCCAGGCCTGGGTCAACGCCGCACGGGAGTAGACATAGCAAGGCGTACCGAATTCTTTGGCGATGCGCGACAGGGGCACATCCTCGGCATGCAGATTGCCGTCGCGATAGCCGAAGGGCGTCATGGTTTGGCGGCCGTATCTTCAGCGGGGGCGGGTGCAGGTGTAGTAGCGGGCTCAGGCTTGGGCGCCGACTTTCCAGCCGCAGGCTTTTGTCCCGGCAGATACAACGGGCCTTTGTAGCCGCAGCCGGCAACAATCATCAGCAGAGCGAGAAGAAGCAACGTCGATCGCACAGGTTACTCGGCGCGGAAAGTGGCGGAAAGTGTAGCACAGCCCCTTGCGCGCCTATGCATTTACAGCAGCAGATAACGATGGGCTTCACGCCGCAATTCGATACGACGCTGAGCATGATCAGCGATCAGTTCCGCGACCGTCTGCCAGAACGCCGGCGAATGATTCATCTGGCGCAAATGCGCGACCTCATGGGCGGCGACATATTCAATCCATGCCATAGGCGTCTGCACCAGGCGCCAGTTCATGCTGATGCGGCCGCTGGCGTGACAGCTGCCCCAGCGTGTGCGGGCATTCGACAACCGCACACTGGGAGGAGTCAGGCCCAGTCGTGCGCTGAAATCACGGCAGCAGCGGGTGTATAGCGCCAGCGCCTGCTGTTTCAGCCAGCTGCGGACCCGGGATTCAATTTCATGGCTTTTGAGTTCGGCCGGGCCGAACAGCAGCTGATCGTTTTCTAATTGCGCGGAATGGATGCCGGCGCACGCAGTCAGCGTCACCGGTGCGCCGTAGAGCATGATTTGTTCGCCGCTGCGCCATTGCCGCGGTGGCGGCTGTTTACGCCGCCAGTCCTGGACTTTACGGATCACCCATGCGGCGTGATCCTGCAGCATGGAGTCTATGGCGCGCTGTGGTGCTTTCATCGGGGCTGCAACACGCAGGCCGCGTTCATCGATCAGCAGCGAGATTGTGCGCCGGTGCCGCGAACGCCGCAGTGCATAGGGTATGTACAGGCCGCCAAGTTCGATGGCCGGGCCGGCATCGGGCGCTGCCTGCAGCGGCAGTTCGGTTTGCAGATTCAGGAGGTCGGGCATGGTCAGCATCGCTGGATCAGCGGGTATCGAGGCGCAGCATCTCGTCTTCGATCCAGTGTTCCACGCGTCGGGCCAGGGATTCAGCGTCCTCGCCGTCGGGCCGCATCGGAATTCCAATGCTGACTGTGATTAGGCCCGGATGCTTCAGAAAGGCGTTGCGGCCCCAGAGTTGCCCCGCATTGTGCGCGACAGGCAACACCGGTGTGCCGGTTTGCACCGCGAGGCGAGCGCCACCGGGACGGTACTTGCCACGATGACCCGGCGC
Source organism: Burkholderiales bacterium (assembly GCA_037969525.1). Lineage (GTDB taxonomy): Bacteria > Pseudomonadota > Gammaproteobacteria > Burkholderiales > SG8-41. The sequence continues at coordinate 5,243 of JBBKXO010000138.1, forward strand.
AATGCGGGTGCCCTCCGGGAAAATGACGATGCAGAATCCCGCATCCAGTCGCTGGCGACCCTGTTCGGTTAGTTGTTGCAGGGCTTCGCGCCTTGAGCTGCGATCGATGGCGATGGGTGACAACATGGCCAGGCCCCAGCCGAAAAACGGGACGCGCAGCAGTTCGCGCTTGAGCACCCAGACCTGTGGCGGAAAAATCAGCTGGAAGGCCAGTGTTTCCCAGGCCGACTGGTGCTTGGACAGGATGATGCACGGTTCTTTGGGTATGTGCTCCGCGCCGATGACGCGATAGCGGATGCCGCAGATGACGCGCGCAGCCCACATTACCCAGCGCGTCCAAACGGAAATGATGCGGTAACGCGTCAATGCCGGCAGCGGGAAGGTCAGCAACGCAAGAACGGCGAAGAACGGGGTAATGACGAGCTGGAATACGGCGAACAGGCTGGAGCGGAGAATGACCAGGGCCATTATTTGAGGAGGCTGTGCACTGCTGCGGCCAGATCGTCGTAAATGACCGTACCTTCAGGCATGTCTCCGTCTTTGCGGGTTTTTTTCCCTTTGCCGGTGAGCACCAGTATGGATTGTGCGCCGACGGCAGCGGCAGCCTGCAGGTCGCGCAGCGAGTCACCGATGACCGGCATGCCCTCCAGGCTGACGCCGAAGCGGCGTCCGATCTCTTCCAGCAATCCCGGCTTGGGCTTGCGACAACTGCAACCGGCATCCTGGGTGTGCGGGCAGTAGAAAATGCCGTCCACGCGGCCGCCGACCAGCCCCAGTGCACGGTGCATCTTGTTGTGGATCTCGTTCAACGTGGCCATTTCGAACAGGCCGCGGCCGACACCGGACTGGTTGGTGGCGACCAGCACGCGGTACCCGGCCTGGTTAAGCAGAGCGATCGCCTCCAGACTGCCGGGTATGGGTTTCCATTCGTCCGGCGTCTTGATGTACGACGCGCTGTCCTGATTGATGACGCCGTCGCGGTCGAGGACAATGATTTTCATGCGGCCAGCTTTGCGATGTCCGCGATCTGGTTCATTTCGCGCCGCAGGTCTTCAAGCAGTGCAATGCGGTTGTGCTGCAGCGTCGCATCATCCGTCATGACCATGACGTTGTCGAAGAACGCATCGACCGGGGCCTTCAGTACAGCGAAGGTTTTGAGGTAACCGGTGTAATCTCCTTTTTCAAACAGCGCAGATG
>JBBKXO010000139.1:0-2562 GCA_037969525.1 Burkholderiales bacterium
CGGCTGTTCCGCGAGTTTGCGGTGAGTGTCGGAGTGGCCGTTCTGGTCTCGGGAATCGTGTCGTTGTCGATGACGCCGATGATGTGCAGCCTGATGCTGAAGCGGCATGATCCGCATGAACAGCATGGGCGTGTCTATATGATGTTCGAGCGTGTATTCGATACGATGCGTGATGCTTATGGGACAAGCCTGCGCTGGACGATGCGCCACCGCGGCTTGATGCTGTTCGGATCAGCAGTATTTCTGGTGCTCACAGTAGTGATCTACCGGGCGGTGCCGCAGGGCTTCATACCCCGGCAGGACGCAGGCGTTTTTTTTGGTAATACCCGTGCCCCTGAGGGGCTGCCTTTCAACGATCTGGAGCGGCGTCAGGCCAGTGTGGCAGCGATTATTGAGAAAAATCCAAACGTTGAGACCGTAATGTCCACGGCGGGACAGGGCACTGGCGGCGTAGTCGGCAGCAATATCGGCAGGATTATCGTCCGTCTGAAGCCGCGCGATGAGCGCAAGGCCGGTGCCGACAGCGTGATTCAGGAACTGCGTCGTTCGTTTGCCGGCGGAGCGCAGGGACTGCGGGTGTTCATGAACAATCCTCCGGCAATCCGCATCGGCGGATTGATCAGTACGAGTGACTATCAGCTGGTGCTTCAGGGATCGGATCAGAAACAACTATATGCGGCGAGTGACGTGCTGGAAGGCAGGTTGCGCGAATCGCGGTTGCTGCAGGACGTCAATACCAGCCTGGAGTTGAGCAACCCCGAAATTCAGATCGACATACTTCGCGACCGGGCGGCTGTGCTGGGCGTGTCGCCCCAGCAGATCGAGACGGCACTCTATAACGCTTATGGCGGGCGTCGAATCAGCACACTCTACGGTTCCACCGATCAATACAACGTCCTGCTCGAGCTCGATCCTAAATTTCAGCGTGATATCAATGCGTTACGTTCTCTTTACGTGCAATCTTCGACAGGGCAGATGGTGCCGGTGCAGGCGGTGGCTGATATCAAAATGGGGGTCGGTCCGGTATCAGTCAGCCATTACGGACAACTGCTGTCTGTAGTGCTGTCTTTCAATCTGGCGCCAGGTCTGTCCATCGGCGATGCGGTGTCACATGTAAAAGAAATTGCGGGAGAAGTTTTACCGGTGGGGGTCACCTATTCAGTCGCGGGCAATGCGCAGGCATTCGAGGAGGCGTTCCGTACGCTGCCGATACTGTTGCTGGTTACCATCCTGGTGATCTACATGGTGCTCGCCATACTCTATGAACACTACGGGCATCCCATTACGATCTTGACTGCGTTGCCGTTTGCCGGATTTGGTGCGTTGTTAATGCTGTGGATTGCAGGACAGGAGCTCAACGTATTCAGCTTTGTGGGCATCATCCTGCTGGTGGGTTTGGTGAAGAAAAACGGCATCATGATGGTGGACTTTGCGATCCAGTTACAGAGGGAAAAAGGACTGTCTGCTGCAGATGCGATTGTCGAGGCCTCCATCATCCGCTTCCGGCCGATCATGATGACAACGGCTGCGGCAATATGCGCAACATTGCCACTGGCGTTGGGCACCGGTACTGGTTCGGAGATGCGCCAGCCCTTAGGCATTGCGGTAGTGGGCGGGTTGGTGTTTTCGCAGATGCTGACGCTCTATGTAACGCCGACTTTCTATGTCAGCATGGACCGTGCAGCTGCGTTTTTCCGGCGCCGCAAGCAGGCGCTACCTGTTGCCGGACGTTAACCCCTGAATATATTTGCGTTTAGGTGTTGCCTTCCCAATAAAAAGTCCCGATAATCGCGGGCTTCGCTGATGAAAACTTTGTGGCCAGCCAGGGCTAAAAAGGTCAGCGAAAAGTCAGGAAAAGTTGCAGTTGTTTGTTGACAGAAAACAAAACAAACAGTTACAATGCTTGGCTTGATCGGGCGCGGGGTGGAGCAGTCTGGCAGCTCGTCGGGCTCATAACCCGAAGGTCATAGGTTCAAATCCTATCCCCGCTACCAACGTTCTTTAAAAATTTACAGCCGATAAGTGTGGGCACTTGGTCTTGAGTGCGCTGCGTGAGGTAACTCACGTAGTTCATCAAGCTATACAGAAGTGCTCGCATGATTATTGAAACATACGTCAAGCGAGAGATTTACTTGCAGAGATTAAACTGAAGAGTTTGATCCTGGCTCAGATTGAACGCTGGCGGCATGCCTTACACATGCAAGTCGAACGCGAAAGCGGGGCAACCCGCAAGTAGAGTGGCGAACGGGTGAGTAATACATCGGAACATATCCAGTAGCGGGGGATAACCTGTCGAAAGATAGGCTAATACCGCATACGATCTACGGATGAAAGCGGGGGACCGCAAGGCCTCGCACTATTGGAGTGGCCGATGTCGGATTAGCTAGTTGGTGGGGTAAAAGCCTACCAAGGCAACGATCCGTAGCTGGTCTGAGAGGACGATCAGCCACACTGGAACTGAGACACGGTCCAGACTCCTACGGGAGGCAGCAGTGGGGAATTTTGGACAATGGGCGAAAGCCTGATCCAGCCATGCCGCGTGCAGGATGAAGGCCTTCGGGT
>JBBKXO010000140.1:0-14230 GCA_037969525.1 Burkholderiales bacterium
TGTCCTGGGGCACCAACGGTTTTTTCAAAGGCGAGCGGCTGATGCGCGCCCTGACTGATCTGGTCGGTGACCACCTGATCGAAGATCTCCCGATGGCCTATACGGCGGTTGCGGCAGACGTCGGCAGCGAGAAGGAAATCTGGATCAGATCCGGAAAACTGTCTGATGCGATCAGGGCCTCCATTGCCATGCCGCTTTTTTTTACTCCGTTTAATTACCATGGCACCGAGGTTATAGACGGCGGCGTGCTCAACCCGGTCCCGGTCGCACCAACCTTCGCCGACCGCACCGATATGACGATAGCGGTGAACCTGGTGGGGCCGGTGGAGCACCAAGCGTCGTCCGCAGACCCGGAGGCTGCGGAGCAGCAATCATCGGACGCCCCCGCGGGACTGGGCCGCCTGGTCGGCGCACTCCGGCAATTTGCCACCTGGTCTGCGGCCCCGGACCTGGGCGTATACGACATCGCCAACGGCGCGCTGGATGCCATGCAAAGCACCATCGCCCGTCACCGGCTCGCCGATTATCCGCCCGACTCCACCATAGTGATTGCCAGGGATGCCTGCGGGACCATGGAGTTCTACCGCGCCAAGGAAATGATAGAACTCGGTTATGAGAAAGCCCGGGAATGCCTAGAGCGGACCGCCCGCAACCCTTAAGCTCCGCCGCCGGTTAGTCCGCCAGCAGCCACTTGCCGGGATCAGGCGAAAATAAGCGCAGCCGCCACCACTATTCAGTGTTGCTACAGGCACGGTTTGGTGCAGAATGCCGTTGCGAGACTGTGCCCCCCGATGCACCACGGTGCCCGGATGGCCGGCCCCGCTAACCGCGCGACCCGAACGCCGCGAACCAGGCGGGGCCACGCCAATCTCACCCGGGGAGGAAGCATGCATTACGCAAGGGAAACCGCAATCGCGTTATTGACCGTCGTCTTTGCTACAGGCGCTTACGCGCAGTCCGCCGCAAAATCTGCCGCACCATATCCGACCAAACCCATCCAGTTCGTGATTCCGTTCGCCGCGGGCGGCGACTCGGATCTCTCGGGGCGCAACGTCGCGCAGGTCTCCCCGAAATATTTCGATACCAAGGTGCCCATCGTGTCGGTGAACCGGGTCGGAGCTTCCGGTGCGATCGGTGCAATGGTGGTAAAGAACGCAGTCCCCGACGGTTACACGCTGCTGGTCGCGCGCATCGCCACGCACGCGGTACTGCCGGCGGTCGATTCCAAGCTGGGCTACAAGTGGAACGAGTTCACGATGCTCTCACTGATCGAACTCAATCCGTACATCTGCTTCGTCAGGACCGAGTCACCTTATCGCACCGCGGCGGACCTGATGGAGGCGATTCGCAAACAGCCGGGCAAGCTCAACTTCTCGACCTCCGGCGTCGCCACCAGCCAGAACATGGCCGCTCAGTACTGGATGACCCTCGCCAAACTGACCAAGGATCATGCGGTCGGCATCCATTACAAGGGCGGCGGCGAAGTCACCGTCGCGGTGATGGGAGGACAGGTCGATTTCGCCTGCAACAACGCGCCTACGGTAATCCCGCAGGTCAAGGCTAACCGGTTACGTGCGCTGTTTGTGACACCGACACGGATCGACGACCTGCCTGGCGTGCCGAGCGCGCGCGAAGCGGGTTATCCGGACATGGAGAAAATCGTCGGCTGGACAGCCCTCATGGGACCGGCCGGCATGCCCAAACCCGTCGTCGACAAGTGGGTGAGCGTGTTCGCGCAACTCGCCAAGGATCCGGATTGGCAGGCCGGCAACGCGCGCATCGGCGGCATACCGGCGATCCGTCCGCCAAAGGAGAGCTACGAATTCGTCCGCGAGCAGTACGAACTCTACAGCGGGCTGGTCACGGCCCTCGGCATCCGCCAGTGATTGTAAGCGTCATCCATGGGATCCGCCGGGATCCCGTGGCTGCGCTGATGCATGAAACGTAGCACGGCATTAGTAGCACTGAATTAAGTAGCGCTTAATGGGCTGCAGCCCCGGGACCACGTAGTCGATCATTCTTGATTGGCGGCTGGGCGTTGCCATACGCCCCCATGGTTTAGTATGCCTAATGCCGCTTTCGAGCGTTACTTCTCCAGCGGGATCTCCGGCCCGGACCGATACCATGGCCAAACCGACTCCCAGATAAACTGAATACTTCACAGACACCCAGAGTGAAAATTACAGCTCGTTCCCCATGGTTAGTTATTGCCTGGCTGGCGCTGGCCGGTGCCTGGCAGCCCGCAGCACACGCTGCATCACTCAATCCCCGTTCCTTGGGCGAGCTGCAGAGTGGTTTGCTGGAACGCAAAGCCGAACTTGAGCAATTCAGGAAACGCGGGCCGTTTGAGGTGACCGTGCAGAAAGACCGCGACCTGCGGCTGTCACCCACTGAACGCTACAAGGCGGACTGGTACCTGGCGGCGCCTGCGGAAAAAGCACCTTTGGTCATTATTTTGCATGGCCATGACGCGTCGAAGGAAGCTCACGCCAAACAGGCCGCGCACCTGGCCTCGTGGGGCATGCATGCGCTGGCCGTGCAGCTGCCCATAGCCGGGCCCTGGGACAGCAATGGCAGGGCGCTGGCCCGTATCGTCAGCCATCTGCAGCGTACGCCGGCCGCCATCGATCGCCGCATCGATGTGCACAAGATCATGCTCGCCGGACATTCATTCGGCGCTTATGCGGTGACTGTCGCCATGGCACAGGGCGCACCCGCTGTTGGCGGCATCCTGCTCGATGCAGCGTTGTTCGGCAATGCCTCGCCCGACTTCATGCGCAAGATCAGTAAGCCCATGATGTTGCTTGCTGCCGACGAGGAAATCTCGCCGGTGCGCTACCGCGATTATTTCTATAATTACCTGATCAGCGATGTGGCCAAGATCTCAATCAAGGGCGCATCCCATGAAGATGCGCAGTATCCTTCGCAAACTGCCCTGGAAAATGCCGGTGTCGATCCGGATACCAGCGACACGCTGCAGCTCACCTTTGTCAGCGCGTTGACCGCAACGGCATTCAGCCTGTCCGCGACCCGCACCCTGGACTACGCCTGGGCCAGCTTTGGTGACGCCATCAAGTCGGGCCGGTTGGTGGACCCGAAGAAGAAGTAGGCACCTGCTGCCGTAGCGTCTCAGCGCGCCACGGCGGCCGGATCCTTGCGCAGGTACTTTGCAACGATCAGCGGCAGCAGCACGATCGCAATGACCGCGAAGCCGGTGATCTTATAGTTCATCCACGGCATGCCGCAGAGAAATCCGGCGACAAACAAGATCGTCCGCAGCACATAGCTATGGTAGCGGTAGCCGCCCACCGAGCCCGCACCCTTGCCGGCCCACAGCGTACCCAGGCCGAGCATGTAGCCCTCCAGTGCCGCCGCAATGACGAATATGCCGAACATGGTGGTTGCAATCGACAACGCGATCGCCTTGGGTTCGCCGATGAGCAACAATCCGGGGTCAAGCACGAACATGAACGGCAGCACGTATTTGGCTGCACCCAGGCGCGCCGCACTGACCGACACCTTCATCGCGGAGGTTTTGGCGATGATGGCGGCGGGAAATGCGGCCAGAGCAATCGGCGGCGTGATGTAGGACAGCATACCGACGTAGAGGATGAACATGTGTGCGGCCAGTTCGTTGATGCCGGCCATGACAAGGGCAGGTGCGAGCACTACAGCGAGAAAAATATACACTGCAAGCAGCGTCATGCCCATGCCCATGATCAGTCCCGCAACCGCGGAGAGCAGCAGCAGCAGGGTCAGGTTTCCGCCTGAAAAATTCATCAGTTCGCGGGCGAACGACACGCCGATGCCGGTCAGTGAAAACACGCCGACCAGCATGCCGACGCCGCCGATTACCACCATCAGATCAATCAGCGTGCCTGCGGAGTTTTCGAGAAACTGCAGAAATTTCGGCCACGTAAACCGGGAGCTTTTGGAGATCTGGGCCAGCACCAGGATGCAGGCGGAACCGGCAAAAGCGGAGATGCCGATCTTGCGTTCCCAGAACAGGTAATACACCAGCACCACCGCACCCGGAATATAAAACCAGCCGCGCTTGAGGGTATCCATGAATGAGGGAAGATCTTCCCGCTTCTGGCCTTTGAGTCCGTGCTTGACCGCGTAACCGTCGATCTGGATGTAGAGGCCGAAGTAGTACAGCAATGCCGGCACGGAAGCGGCGATTGCAATGGTGGTATAGGACACGTTCAGGAACGAAGCCATCACAAAGGCCGCGATGCCCATGATGGGCGGCGTAAATGTGCCTGCAGTCGACGCGCAGACTTCCACGGCACCGGCGATATGCGGCTCAAAACCGGCTTTTTTCATGGCGGGTATGGTCACCGCACCGGTGGTCAGCACATTGACGATGGGCTGGCCGTTGATCGATCCGAACAGTGCGCTCGATACCACGGCAACCTTGGCGGTGCCACCGCGCATGCGCCCCACCAGCGCGAGCGCCAGGTTCAGAAAAAAAGAACCGCCGCCGGTTTCCACCACCACAATGCCGAACAAGATGAAACCCAACACGATCTCGACATAAGTGCGCAGCAGCAGACCGATGGCACTTTGCGGGCTGAGGATGTGAAAGGTCGCTGTTCTATCGAATGATTGTCCGATGCCCTCAAGAAATCCGGGCATGTACTCTGCAATCAGCGGGTAAAACGAAACCATCGCAATGATCGAAAACAGGACCAGGCCAAAGATGCGCCGGATGGATTCGAGGATCAGGATCCAGGCGATGGCCGCCATGATCTTCGCCTCCAGCGGGGCAAAGCGCGACCAGCCCTGCACAATGATGTCCTGACCGTGCCAGGCGAAATACGTGAACATCCCGAGGCTCGCAAAACACAGGATGACATCCACCACAAACAACCGTGCCGCCCATGGCGCCTTCAAATTCGACTTCAGCGGGTATTTCAGGAAAGAGCCGGCGAGCAGCAGCCCGAACACGATGTAATAGAGCGAAAAGTTGAAGATGTGGTAATCAACGAAGAATCGCAGGTTGAACACCGTGTTGATGCCCAGCGCAAAGACAACGACACCGAAAATAATAATGAGTCCGCGCCAGACGCCGGTCAGGGTCCGGTCTTTTTTTACGGTCAGCTGTTCCACAACAGCCCTGTCCACGACATCCTCGTCCGCGACAGCCCGCGTTTGATGCTCACTCATGTTTATTGCCGCTCCTGTGCATGGGCAACAAGAATACGCGCAGCATTTCCAGGTTGAAAATATTGCACGGGCTCATCCAGACAACCTGCCACTATGGGTGCAGATTGCTGCTTTCCGGCCGTGAGGCCGCACCGGCCGGCGGGTATCCGGGGCCACGCGCGTTGCTGCAGCGCATTGCCTCGTATCCCGCCGGTTTTCTCCGGAGCCTATTTCTTGCCGTATTTAGCGGCGTATTTTTTCAGCCAGAATTCCTGGAAGGCCTTGGTTTTAACACCTTCCTTCTGCGCCAATTCGACCATCTCATCCCAGTATGCGCGTAATTCTTTCTGGTGCTTGATTCGGTCCTGGTTCAATTTCTCGCGCTTGTCGTTCCATTGCCCGATTTCCTTGTAGTACTCGATCGCGCCATCGTGCAATGGGGTAATGCCACCTTCCCAAAGGCTCCAGTGCTTTTCCATGGTCCAGTCTGCCTTCAGCGAGGCATGCTTCACTTCCCACGATGCCCGGGTTTCAATCAGGGCGCGGGTAATCCAGTACACGCTCGCCTTGTCCGACTTGTCGTAGGCAACGATTTCCGGATAGGCGACAGTCATGATCTCAATTGGGTTCTCCGGTGATGCGCCGGGGCCGCTCGTTTTCTTTTTCGGCGCGTGCACGGGGACGATTTTTCGCACCCGATCCCAACCCGCCTTGTCGCTGGCCGGCATGTTGATCCAGCGCACGCCGCCGGGCATCGAGGCCATTTCGACCGCGACGCTGGAAGCGGCGTTCATAAACGCGGTATCAATATGTCCATCCCTGATTGCACGGTAACCTTCCGGCGGACTGGACATCTTGACCGGCTTAACATCAGCCCAGGTCAGTCCGAAGAAGGCCAGAATCGACTCATTGATCAGTGTCGGATAAGGGGAGCCCGGGTAGGTCGCGACAGTCTTGCCCTTGAGATCCTTGCCGGATTTTATGGATGAATTGCCTTTCACCATGAAGCCCTGCCCCACGTGTTCCGGCAGGTAGACTTCGCGGATCGGCTGCGGACCCCATTCGATACTGGCGTAAGAACTCAGGCCTTCCTGGATCAGCCAGACCGAGCCGCCGGTATGGATGGTGGTCACGGTATCGCCGGTGCGCGGCATCATGGTTCTGGCAAGGTCTACGCCGGAGGGTATCGACCGCCATTTGATGTCCGGGTACTTCGAAATCAGCGACTCGGTGACCAGACCCAGCAAACGGTAACCGCCTGTGCCGATATCATGGGTGCCGAGAATGATCGTGGACGGCTTCGGTGGCGCAGAAAAAACCGGGGTAGTAAATGCAGCCAGTGCTGAGATCAGGCAAACACTTGCAAATAATTCTAGTTTTTTTGACTTCATGAAATCCTCCTGTTGCGGTAATTCGATTCTATTGATCGGGATTAATGCTCCGTTTTTCCGCTGAACCCTGAATCTATCATCCGATTCCGAATGCGGTCTATAGTCTGCGACGGCTAAATTGGGTCACAATTCACTCAAATTGCATATTTCGATTGATTCGCGCGATTAATGTCATCAATGCGAGTTGTGCGTTCATGATTCTACAAAGTGCTGCAGCGCACGATTAATGACAAATCAATAGTGCATGCGCCGGAATTATTTATTTTTTAATTAACCGATCTAAATACAACGGGGAGTCGAAGTGCTGAAAATCGGAGTTCTGCTGGGCGACGACATTGGTCTCGAGGTTGTACCCGAGGCCGTTAAAGTGATGAAGGCCGCCGCAGCAAAAACGGCGCTGGCCATCGAATGGAGCGAGCATGCGATCGGTCGTCTCGGCCACGAGCTGCACGGCCATACCATGCCCGAAGTCACGGTCAGGGCGCTGGAGAAAACAGACGGCTGGCTGTGCGGGCCGATCGGACATGGCGCCTATCCGCGCAACGACCCGACTTGGATCATGCCGCCGCTGCGGAAACGTCTCGATCTGTTTGCCAGCATCAAACCGGTGAAATCTTATCCGAATATCAAGTCTATACACAAAGACGTGGACATCGTGTTCCTGCGTGAAGTCACCGAGGGCATGCAGTCCAGCGACACCGTCGTCGCCGGCAGCGGCGAATTCCGCCCAAACGACGATATCTCCGTCGGCATGCGTGTAGTGACGAGAACAGGCGCCAACCGCGTCGCCCGAGAAGCATTCGAAATCGCCCGCACACGTGTGCGCAAGAAAGTGACCGCATTGCACAAGGAGCCGGTCTATCGCCTGGTATGCGGCATGTTCGCCGAGGAATGCCGCAAGGTTGCGAAGGAATATGCCGACGTCGAGTACGAGGAAGTACTGATCGACGGTTTCGCCATGAAAGTGGTGATGAAGCCGCAGCAGTACGACGTGGTCGTGACCACCAACCAGTTCGGCGACATCGTCACCGATCTCGGTGCCGGACTGGTCGGTGGCCTCGGTCTCGCGCCCGGCCTGTGCGTGGGCGAGCGCCAGGCAATGGCGCAGGCCACGCACGGATCGGCACCCGATATCGCCGGAAAAAACATTGCGAATCCATACGCACTGATCATGTCGGGCCAGATGCTGCTCGAGTGGCTGGGGCGCAGTCGCGCCGAGCCGAGAGCGACAGCTGCGGCTCAGCATATCGAGGCTGCCATGGAACGGGTTATTGCAGATCAAAAACACCTGACGCCGGATCTCGGCGGCACAGCGGGAACAACGGGAATGAGTGACGCCGTCGTGGCCGCGCTATAACGCCGGCACGTTGCCCCCCCCCGCAGGAGCCGGTAAAACGTCAGTAAGCGGTGAGCCCACCGTCGAGCACCAGCGTATGCCCGGTGATGAATGCCGCGGCAGGACTCGCCAGGTATAACGCGGCATCGGCGATCTCCTGCATGGTCCCGAACCGCCCGAGCGGGATCCGGCTCAACATCATTTCCCTGAATTTCGGGTCCTTGAGCGTCACCGCGCGCGATGGCGTCTCCACTGTGGCCGGTGCAATCGCATTGACCGTAATGCGGTGCTCGGCCCACTCGATAGCGAGCATGCGGGTCATGTGGATCAGCCCGGCCTTGGCAATGCCGTAGGTCGAACGCTGCGCCAACGCCACCAGTCCGTGCGTGGATGCGAGGCTGATGATCGTTCCCGGCGTGCCGCGCTTGACCATGCCCTGCCCGACATTCTGAGTCAGAAAAAACGTGCCCTTCAGGTTGGGCTGCATGATCGACTCCCAGTCCTCCGGGGTGACCTCCAGCGCGGCCTTGTGCAAAGGCGCGGCGGCGTTGTTCACCAGCACATCGATTTGCCCAAATGCGTCAAACACGGTGGCGGCGGCCGCCTCAATGCTCGCGGTCGAGGCGAGTTCAAGTTCAACCGGGACCGCGCGGCCGCCGGCGCTTTCAATCTCGCGCAACGTGCCTTCGAGCCCCCCCTTCTGCCGTTCGGACACGGCGACGTCGTAGCCGTTACGGGCAAACGTCACCGCTATGGCAGCGCCGATGCCGGCTGAACCGCCCGTTACGAACGCGGTGCGCCGACGCTGGTTGTTTTTATCCGCCTTGCTCATTCGGCCTGTATCTTCGCCAGCTTCACCACGTCGCCCCACTTCTTCAGCTCGGACTTCATGTAGGCAGTGAACTCCTCCGGGCTAGAGGGTGTCGGTACGGTGCCCTGCGCCAGCATGTTATCGATCACGTCTTTCTGGCTGAGGACCGCGGCAATCTCCTTGTTCAGGCGCGCGACAATGTCCTTCGGCATATTGGCCGGGCCGATCATGCCGCCCCAGGCATAGCCCTCGTAACCTGGCACCCCGGATTCGGCAATTGTCGGAAACTCGGGCAATGCGGCGAGGCGCTCCTTGTTGCCTACACCCAACGCGCGCACCCGCCCGCTGCGCACATGGGGCAGGATCGTCGGAATGCTGCTCCACGTGAGCTGCGTCTCGCCCGAGAGCACGGCCACGACCGCGGGTGCGGTACCCTTGTACGGCACGTGCACCGTTTTGATGTTGGCCATGGATTCGAACAGCGCCGCGGTGAGATGGCCGGAGTTGCCGGATCCAGGCGAGGAATAGGTGATTTCGCCGGGCCTGGCCTTGGCGAGCGCAATCAGTTCCCTGACGTTCTTTACCGGCAGCGAGGGATGTGCCACCAATAGCAGCGGGAAGTTCACCATATTCGAGATCGGGGTGAAATCGCGCAGCGTATCGTACGGGAGCTTGCGGTAGATGTGCGGATTGACCGTGAGCGGACCAGCGGATGCAGCGGCAATGGTATAGCCATCCGGAGACGCATTCTTCAGGACCTCGAGGCCCAGGATCGCATTCGCACCGGGCCGGTTGTCGACCGTCACCTGCTGGCCCAGCCGTTCCGACAAACCCTTGCCGACGATGCGACCGATGAAATCGACCCCGCCCCCTGCCGGAAAGGGCACAATCAACCGCACCGGTTTGGTAGGCCAGGTTTGCGCAACAGCGGCACCGGGCACAAGACCCACGACCCCCACCGCAAGCATGAGCATCTTTGTTACGGCTTTCACGTTCATCGCACACCTCCCATTATCGATTAACCGCCCGTTTATTTTGTTGTGCCCGACCCGGTGGCAAGTTAGAGCAAGGCCACATTGGTGTCAACGAACAGTATCGCATCGGAGCGGCTGGAAGTTTACGTTATTATCAAAGCAACTTCCGCGGAGGAGCAGACATGGATTTTTCGCTGAATGACGAACAGCGCGCGTGGCAGTTAAAGGCGCGGAGATTCGCAGCAGAGGTGCTGCGCCCGGTTTCCCTGCAGCGCGACCAGATACCCGGCGCACGCGAACCTTTCGACTGGGACATCATCAGGAAGGGCTCAAAACTCGGGTTCCGCACGCTGGCTGTTCCCAAAGAATGGGGTGGCCACGGCACTGATTTCGTCACGCAGGTGATTGTTATGGCCGAACTGGCCAGGGCCGACAGTGCAATGTCCAAGGCATTCAGCCAGAACTGGAAGTGGAGCCACCTGATTTCGGCGGCATGCAATGAAGAACAGAAAGAACGCTTTCTCAAACCCTTCCTTGCTGACGACACCTATCTTCTGGGCAAGGGCATAACCGAGCCCAATGCCGGGTCCGACAACCGGCTGCCCCCCGCGTCCGAACCCAAGGCGGGCTACCGTCTCAAGGCCGAACGCCAGGGCGACGATTGGATCCTCAATGGCGAGAAGACATTTATCGCCCAGGGCGGCGTGGGTAAATTGTTTTTCGTCGATGCCCGAACCAATACCGATGTGAATATTCAGCAGGGCGGCACCATGTTCCTGGTCCCGGTCGATACGCCGGGTTTCCGCTTTGGCAAGTCGTCCAACAAACGCGGCTGGCGCTTTTACCAGAATGCGGAGCTGGTCTTCGAGAACGCGCGCGTGCCGCACGCCAACGTGGTGGGCGAGGTAAACGGCGGCATGAAGAAAAACAAGGGCGACACCACGGGCGGCGACCTGTTCGGTGATCTTGAACTCGCTGCCAATGCGCTGGGTGTATGCGAAGACGCCGTTGGCCTGGCCATGAATTTTGCACGCACGCAGAAAAAGGGCAGCCGGCTCGCCATAGACCACCAACTGGTGCAGTTGAAAGTACACGAAATGCACATGCTGACCGAGGCGCTGCGTTCGTTCGTGCTACGGGTTGCCTGGGAGCATGATCGGCGGGAGCTCTCCGCCAATGGCGGCCTGGTGATGAATTACGCGACCGACGTGATTCAACGCGTTACCGGCCTGAACATGGAAATACACGGCGCCGAGGGCTGCATGATGAATGCACGTGTCGACAAGCTGGTTCGCGACGCGATGATCTGGACGCATCTGGGCGGCGATACCGTGTTGCGGCTGAAGACCGCCAAACGGTTCATCACGCACTGAGCAGCGCCGGCGCCCGTCAGGGGCTTAACGCCACTGTCGCGGGTCAGTCGACGCGCTGGACAGCCGCCAGTCCTTCCAGCGCCAGGCCGTAACCCAACAGATCGTGCATGCGCCGTTTGAGATCCTGGGTCAGCAATACGCGTGAATAGCGCAGCATCAGCGTCGGCCGCAACTTCAACTGGCGCGCAAGTTCCCAGGCGCGTGGCAACAGTTTTTCCCGCGGCAGCACTTCATTCACCAGCCCCAGATCCTTTGCTTCATTCGCATTGAGCACCTGTCCGGTGAGCAGAAAATAGCGCCCGCGATTGGTGCCCATCAGCAACGGAAACACGATATGTACGCCGTCCCCGGGCACCAGTCCGCCGTTGAAATGCGCCGAGTCCTGGATAGTCGCTTCTTCCGCGGCAAGTACGATGTCGCTCAGCAGCGGTATCTCGGCGTGGCGCACCGCAGGCCCGTTGATCGCGGCAATTACCGGCACCTCGATATTGAGCAGGTTCATCAGCAGGTGTTTGCCTTCCCAGTACCAGGTCTGGTCCCAGCCCATTGCGTCCAGCGGTTTCTTCGGATTGTGGTGGCCGCCCTGCCCACTCGGATGCACCGCGGGTCCGGCGTATTCATCGCCCGTGCCGGTAATGATGATGATTTCATTATCGCGGTCGCGGCCGGCGTCGAGAAAAGCACCTTCAAGATCCCCGTGCGCAAGCTTGCTCCAGCGCAATGGCCCGCCATTGGTATGAAACTGCATCTCGAGGATGCCTTCCTCGCGGCGCATGCGCACCGATGAGTAACGGGTCGAATATTCGTCTAAGCGGGTCATTGGACTAAGGTCTCCGGGTTGAATGATCAATCGTGCACATCAGCTTTAAATCGTTCCGGGTGCGAGCGCAAGGGGTGCCGGAATGGTCCCGAACATACCAGGCTGCACATCGCGCGGTGCGCCCATGCACAGCATGGGACAGTCCTGGTCCGGAACTTTGACGGGGTTTGTCTGACTACGTTATACCTGTCGCAAGACTAACCATGAATAACCATGCTCAGAGCCCTGAAACGACTGTTCGATGAACCCGGCGATGGTGCCGCCCTGCCCGGCTTCGAGCGCCGCCGGCTGCAGCTCGCGGTGGCTAGCCTGCTGGACGAATCGACCCGCGTCGATTTCGAAACTCATGCGGCAGAGTACGCGGCTGCCGAGCGTGCGCTCGAAGAACTGCTCGGCCTTGACCGCTCCGATTGCGCGGCGCTGCTGGCGGAAACCCGGACCAAAGGGAATCCCACATCCTATTTTTCGCAGGTGTCCGTAATCAAGCGTGATTTCTCTCTGCCGCAACGCGTCGCGCTGATCGAACATCTCTGGCGCATCGCCTACGCCCATGGCCAGCTCGACCAGTATGAAGACCACTTCGTGCGAAAAATCGCACACCTGCTTTATGTCCCGAATACCCAGTGCATGCTCGCACGCTCGCGGGTGCAGAAAGAAAGGTAACGTCGAATGAAGCCCACCTGCGGTGCCGATAATGCTGAAGTCGTGAACTGAAGTCCGCCGGTGCCGAGACGACTCCGGCGACTCCGGCGACTCGCCCACGACATTTCACGCCCCCAGCCCCATACTCAGAAATTCGAGGCAGACAGCACCTATGCACAGACCCGGCAATAACCGCAGCTCCGCCGAGCAGCGCATATGGTCGGCAACCGTTCTTGCCAGATACTGGATTCTGCAGCTGCCGGAGGCTGCACTGGTCATTGTGATCATGCTGTTACTGCAACGGTGGCTGGGTTTTCCGGCCTGGCTTCCGTGGACAGTGCTGGGGCTGTGGGTAGCCAAAGACGCGGCGCTGTATCCGTGGGTATGGCGCTCCTACGATCCCGACTATCCGGCGATCATGCATACCCTGGATGGCGAGCACGGCGTCGCGACCGAACATATCCACCGCTCGGGTTATGTGAGGCTCCGCGGCGAACTCTGGCATGCGGAACTCGAGCACGGCGGCCGGCCGGTCGACAAGGACGAAGTGGTCCAGGTGCGATCGCGGCGCGGTCTCACAGTCATCGTTGCGGCGATAAACGTCGTGCGGGCGGAGGCGGAACCTCAGGATGAGCGCTCCGGGGATGAAATGCAGAAGGATCCTGGGCAGGGGTAAACATGCGGATCATGCCGTTGCCCCCGCGACGCGCACCCTGGACTACGCCTGGACCAGCTTCGGCGATACCATCAAGTCGGGCCGGTTTGTGGACCCGAAGAAATAGTAAGTCTGCTGATACGTCTCAGCGCACCACGGCGGCCTGGCCCGGTGGGCTGAGCTGAAAGCGCCGCGCCGGCGGAGTTCCTGCGATGAAATGAACTGATTTCAAGGCTGGAACCTTGATGTCATCACACACTTTCTGAATCCGATAAAGCTCAATGGGCGTGTCCCATTTCGGCTCCTGTTCGCAGGTCACCTGCACACAGGAAATGCGCTTGAGCCAGGAGCAGATCTTTAATTCGGAGCCGTCCGCATTGACGATCTCGGTCTGGAATGAAGTGCGCGGAGCGGCGGATCGCTTGACCCAGTTCTCCGGATGCACGTCGATCAGCAGCGTATAAAAAACGCCCTTCGTCTCCAGTGAATCGAGAACTTTTTCCATGAACCCGGAGAGATGTGGTGTATACGAAAAACCCCCATATACGTCTGTAGCAACCTGGAATTTTCCCAGTTCAGCCCGCGAATATTCCCGCAACGGCTTGCCATAGAAATACTTTATTTTGTCGGGCTCAAGATTCGCGGCAGTCTGATGCCATTCGGGTGTCCGCCGGTCTTCAATGGATATGCCGACTGATTGCGCTTTCTTGCCGCGGCGCTCCTGTCCTTCGCTGTGCATGGCATCGTAGCGGGATCCGTAATAATCGAGTATCGCCTGGCCTTCGCCCGCACCTATGTCCAGCCAGCGGTCAGCGGGGCCCAGGTCTGCCAGTGATTGATCAAAACCCGGAAGCAACGTGATTGTGTACGATATCAATGATCGATCGATAACATACTCCGCCGGCACGATGTCGCCCTGACTCTGGTAGATTTTTGCCTGTTCGGAGATTTCCTGGGTCAGCGCCGGATTAGCGGGCTTTTGCACGACGCCCGCAGGCGGTTTGGCGGAATTATTCTGCGCCATCGCCGGCCCGCCCCAGGACCCGGTAATTCCGATGATGGCCACACCCGTGGCACACA